>DQLO01000291.1 GCA_015660155.1 Verrucomicrobiota bacterium | reverse complement strand
TATGAGTTTTAAGGTTGGCCAGCCTCTTTTTTTGAACATTCAACCGACTTCGAAACGTTCCCAGTCTTTTGCGATCATTGTCACCCACACCATTCTTAATCTTGTAGCGTCTGGCCAACTCATCAATCCAACCACCCTTGGCCTTTAATTGCGAAAGCATCTCCGGATCGTTGCGGGTAAAAAGGGTCTGCAACAGGGTTGGATCTGAGGTGCGCTCGCAGTCGCAATTGCTCTCACGAGCCGGCTTGCCAAAGACGCTCAGCATGTAATTATTTTTGCCACGATAACTTCCGGTTGAGGTCGCACCGATCATGCGCATCTCCATGTTACTGGCGAGTTCCTTGATTCGCTCTTCTGAGCCGGTCGCCTGACGAATCGCATCAGCTGCCACCTCAGCAGGCAACCTGCGAATGACGTAACGGCTAAAGTTCTTATCATCATGTTCATTGGTATCATTCACCTTCCAGGAGCGCTGATAGGCATCGGAATTCAAAATCTCGCGGTGCACCCATTTCATGTCGTATCCACTCTTCACAAAGCCCTTGGCTAGATGATCCAGAACACCGGCGTTGGTAGGAGGATTAGCGAGGTTCAAATCATCAGCCGGCTCCACAAGCCCGCGCCCGAAGTAGCTGGCCCAAACCCGATTAACAAAAGCGCGGGCAAAATAGGGATTCTCATCTGCCTTCAACCACTCAATCAATGGGGTGCGAGGGTCGGGATATTTTACGTCCATCGTTTCACCCCCCAAAACTTTGGGGGTAATAATGCGCGCATTGAAATTCGGGTTCTTCTTTTTAATTCTGGCAATCTGGGCTGGGGTATATTTCTTTGAACGTGAAGCCCTGATATAGACTTCCTGCCAGGGCACCGGTTCGCCGGCCTTCACCCTTTTTTCTACTACTGGCCTAAGCTGTCGGTTCTTACTCGCCTTAGGATCTTTCGGATCATAATTGGCCAGTTTTTCTATTTCTTTTTGAAGGGATTTCGGATTGTAATCCCCATCCATATCACGTTGACCGGCATTCGTGCCATAGGTGATCGGTTCGAAAAAGGCCTTAAATGAGTTGAAGTCTGCTTGCGTCCATTGATCAAACGGATGCTTGTGGCATTGGGCGCACTGAATGCGAACCCCCAGAAAGCTATAAGCGAAGGCCATCGCCTTCTCTTCGGGTTGACGTAAATTGCGCCGCGCCCAGAAGTACGGCATGTCTTTACGCTCCGCAAACTCGGCCGGGTGATTGTCACGGAAATAAGAGGCCATTTCCTTGGTAAAAGATTTATAATCCTGATCGGAACTCGTCCGACTCTTGCCCATTACAATCCCCTCCACAATTTTATCGTAGGATTGATTTTCCAATACCCTTTTATAGACCCAGTCATACCAGTCGCGACTGGGGTTAATCCGCCGGGCATAGTTGTTGATGCGCAGTTGATTTGGGCTATTGCCTTGGAAATCATTGATCTTGGTGGTCCACCACGCCGCATAGGCAGGACGGCTTAAGAGTTCGTTGGCCTTCTTTTGCCGCTTATTCTTATCCTTGCTCGCCAAGAAAGACTTCACTTCCTGAGCCGTAGGCAGGGTGCCGGTAACATCGAGTGTCACCCGCCGCAAAAATTCCTGATCGGAACAAATCTCACTGGGGACAATGCCTACCTTTTGGAGCTTGGTGGCAATGGCTTTGTCAATCGGGGTGGTTGCCCTCACTTTCGGATACTTTGAGCCAACCTGCTGACTAACCGGCAGCATGACCGGCACCGGCGCCACGCCGTTGTCATAAAACGCCACCACATGCGAGTCGCCCTTACCCTTGATCTCCAAACGACCGCCTTCGTGTGCCAACACTACGCTTTCGTCATTGGTTCGAAACCGCGTAAACTCTGTCACATCCTCCACCGTGCCATCCGCCCAATGGGCGAGCACTTTGAGCTGAATGCTTTCACCGACCTTGCGCGCGACAATTTCTTTCGGGAAAATTTCCAGCCGATCGAATGCGCCCGTCTCCACCACATCCAACTTCGCGCCCTGCTGAATCCACTTCAGCATCAAGTTGTGTTCCCAACTGCCCTCCTCATAAATCTCGCCGCCCTTGTGCTTAATTTGCTTCAGCGGTTTTTGGATGAACAAACTCTTCGCCGGATCATCCATATCCACTCGGATATCATCCTTCGTGTCGTTGGTGATGGCAGTGTGATCCTTCTCAAAATCATAGCCGAAGAGCGAAAGCTGAAACCCACCGCGCCCCTGAAACGATCCGTGGCACTCGCGGCCACTGCAGCCGAGCTTGCTGGCGAGCGGCACCACGTGCCGGCGGAAACTGGGATTCTCCGCGTCTTCGATCTTGCCGCCAAAGCGTTGTTCCGCCGTGGGCAGTTTTTCCTTCGCTTGCATTTGCGGTGCGGACAGACACGCCGCCGCCACGGCCATTGTGAAAAAGAGGTTCCGAATTTTCATTGTGCTGGGAATTGGACGCCTTTGCGTCCGCGCAATTCACTGGATTGCGGGGAAATAGTGCCTGAAAACGGGGCAAAAAATCAAGCTGGAATCCGGCCAAATATCACTAAAAAAGTGATATTTGAAAAGGGCGCTCAGCCCAGTATTTTCCACAAAGCCACACAAAAACCGACCAACGCAAAAATTGCGATCGCCACCATTATCTTATCAAATGAGTTAGGTTTGTTGGATTTTGTCATACAACCTCCCGGAGAGGCGCGGAGTAAACACGAAATGAATCCCGAGTGTCAAACCCAAGATTTAGAAAAGTTGAGGTTTTCAGAAAACCGCTATCGTTGCGCTTCAACGATTCGCAGGCGCACCGGCAAATCCGTTTTCGGAATCAGCACCGCCGTATAGGTACCGATGTGAATGGGGCGCGCGGCGATTTGGTCTCGTGGAAATTTCACGGTGACGACAATTTCGTTTTTCGCTTTCGTGATTTTCTCAAACACCGGCCGCGTCATCGACGAGCGACTGACCACCAGCAGGATGTGTTTGGCAAAATCAACCGGCGGCCTTTTCAGCAGCGGGTCGTTGTTGGGCGGCGCGGGGCGTGTGCGGGAAATTTGTTTTCTCGGAATCAAATCCAAAACAATTGCATACGCCTTGGCATCGCGCACCACCGTCAGTGGCGAGAGTTTTCCCTTGGGCGCTTGGCCCGGCGGAAAGAGCGGCTGGGTAATGATGCCCTTGCCAAAATCAATTGGCTGAATTTCATCCGCCGCAGCAACCCGCGGCAACATCACGAGCAGGGCTAAGCCCATGCGCGCAATCATTCCGCCTTGTCTTTTTCCTCCAGCAAAATTTTAATCGCCTTTTCCACGTCGCGGTTGGCGATGTCCGCCCAGCGCAGCACGCCGTTGCGGTCGATGATGTAATAATCCGGATAACTGTTTGCCTTGTAGGCGGCGATGGTGCCGGTGTCCTCGGCCACGGGATATTTGATGCCGCGCTGCTTCACGGTGTCCGCCATTTTTTCCGCGCCGCGCTTGGCACACACGCCGATGATCACCACGCCCTGATCCGCGTATTTTTCCATCAACTCATTTGTGTGCGGGATGGAGGCGAGGCACGGCCCGCACCAGGTGGCCCAGAAATCGAGCACCACGATTTTGCCTTTGAGCTTCTTGAGCGTCATTGGCTCGGCATTGATCCAGCCTTTCAACGCCAGTTTCGGCGCGGGTTGGCCCTGCATTTCGTTGAGCTGCTCGCGTACTTTGCTGCCTTCCAGCGCTGGCGCGGCGGCGTGCAGAGTGGGGGTGGTCAGGAAAATGGCCAAGCCGGCCGCAAGTGGGAAAAGGTGATTCTTCATACGCCGAATATGCCCATGCAACAGCTCGCTGGCAACGGATATTTGGTGCGATGCAACCGGCAAACCCAAAATGATCGCCAACGGAAAAGTGCCGTATTTTGCCATAACCCGGCAAAATGGGCGTTTTCTCCGGAAAACGCCCAACATTCTTTGATTTTTCCTGTTACTGGCACTGCATTTGCTACGTCAATACCACTGTGAAACCCGTGTACTATATAAAGGGCGCCGCCTTGGCGCTGGGTTGCCTCTGCATTTTCAGTGGCTGCAAATATTTGCCGTGGCACAAACCGGCGGAAGCCCCGCCCGCGCCTGCGCCGGAAACCCTTTCCGTGCCGCCTGCGCCGGTCGATGTGCCGCCCGCCAAAGTGACGCCGCCGGTGGCGGTCACGCCGCTGGTGCCTGCTGTAACGGCCAATCTAAAAACCCCCAAAGCCCCACCCGTGGTGCCGGGCAATCTTTTGCCAATCGTGCCCCATCACCCCATCCCGCCCGTGGCGCCGACGGTCTTGGAACCAAGCACCACTACCGGCACGCCGTTGCTGGCTGGGAGTGTGGAACGGAACCTAGCCGATCTGCTTTTTTATCAAGCCGGCAATCCCAAACCCTTTACCGGCAGCACCACGTTGTTGCACGAAAACGGCGCGCGCAAATTTGACGGAGCGTTCAAGGACGGCCGCCGCGAAGGCGAAGGAATGGAATGGTTTCTCAACGGCAAGCTGCGCTACGAAGGCGTGTTCAAGAACGATCGCTTATATGAAGGCTTTGCCTTTTGGTATTATGTGGATTCCGGCGCGCTGAAGATGCAGGCCAATTATGTAAAAGGCCGTCTCGTGCGCGGCACGCACTGGGATCGCAACGGGAATTTGTTTCGGTAAGCCCCTGTAACCCGGGCTACATTATTTTCCGGGCACCACGGGTGGATCCAAATCCCGATCCTCGCCGCTGAAGTGACGATTGCTCGCGCCGGCGTTCACAAACTTTCCGAACGCATCGGTCACGTAGCCCAGTTCCTTGGGAAACTTCGCCACCACCGCGCCATCCAAAAAACCGACAATCGCGCGGCCGTTATAACAGGCATCCACCGCCGTGCGCGGGCTGCCGGCATCGCCGGTGCCAATGTCGCTGCGGGCGGTGAGGCGCGGCGGGTCAAGCGTCCAACCGTGGTTGCCGAGGCTGCTGTATTTTTTGCCGCTGTTTTCGTATGAGGTGCGATCCTTTTCCGCGAAACCCGCCGCTGTGCCAAGGCACGTGGCACCGAGCACGGTGCTGGTGAAGTTGACGATGGAGGCGCGCCACACCGGGAAATTGTGAAACTGCCCGTTGCTCTTGCGGCCGTTGCCGAGGAATTGGTGATTGTAACCGAAGGCATAATTCCGCTCGTCCTTCCACGTGGGCCGCAGCGGATTGAGGTACACGGGGTTGTCGTAATCCTGCCGGTCGCTGGTGGTCAGCGGCTCTTTGAACGCATTCGCGCCCACGTGCATTCCCATATACGCCACCCAACGCGGGCGATATTTCATGCCGTTGCCCACCTCGTACCAATTCTTGGGATTACTCTTCCCGCCGGATTCCTTGGCAAAACGCCCCGGCAACATCAGGTCATCATTTTCATCAGCAAACATGTGCCAGCCGTGGGAAAGATTTCGGAAATTACTAATGCAAATGGCGGCCTTGCCCTTGGTTTTGGCCCTGGCCAACACCGGCAAAAGCATCACCGCAAGGATGCCGATGATCGCAATCACCACCAGCAATTCAATCAATGTAAAGCCCCGACCGCGGGATTTTTTTGCAGGATTCATCGCCACCGACCGTGCCATAGGTTGTTCACAAACCGCAAGCACCAATGGACACCGCGCCAGAATGGGCGTAGAATTCCGCAATGCGTTTATTTTGCGCCACCACTTTGCTCGCCGCTCTGCTGCTCGTGGCGGGGTGTGGCCGCAAGCCCACGTGCCCGGTGACATCTAAAAAATCCGTGCCACCCAAGCCCGCCGCGCCTCTGCCTTCCGCTGATGAGAAAGCGCTGCAACAACTCGGCCAACAAGTCTTCGCCGCGTTCGTGAAAGGCGATGCCGCAAAATTCCAAGCCCTCACCGTCGCGGCCCTCGCCGTGCCCGAGCTGGAAACCGCCCTGCGCACCGTGCGCGAAAAGGAAGCGCACCAATACATCGCCCGGCTCGAAGCCATCCCGCCGGACAAACGCCACGCGCTGCAGCTCGATACCTTGCGACTGTCCAAGGCTTTTTTGGCCAACCCAAAAACCGCCTTCACCAATGAATGGCTCGAGCTGCAAGTCATCATCGGCGAGCTGGGCAAAACGCAATTGCAGTTTTTTAATAACCTCACCTCCACCAACGCGCCGCTGGACTGGGCGCGGGCGAGCAAGCCTTCGACGGTGATTGACATCAACCCGCAATCCGACGCCATTCTGCCCGAGGCGCGGGTGGATTTGGTGTTCAGTGCCGCCGGCAAAAGCTATCGGCTGCAGCTTTCCAACTGCAACAAACTGCCCGGGCACGGCTGGCGCATCGCGGAGAACCTGCGCTTCATCGACCTCACCGCCGAGGCCGCCGCCGAGAAGGACTGGGGCGACGATCTCCCCGCCGCCCTCAAGCAAGCCCAGGCCGAAGGCAAGCGCGTGCTCATCAACTTCACGGCGTCCGACTGGCACCCCGATTGCATCGCGCTGCACGACCGCGTGCTCACGCAGCCGGTGTTCCGCGATTGGGCCGCCCAAAAACTGGTGCTCGTGCGCGCCGACTTTCCGCGCCACACCTCCCCGCCCCAAGCGCAAGCTGATGCCAACAAATTGCTCGTGCACAAGTACGCCGTGCAAGGCTTCCCCACGCTGCTCTTGCTCGATGCCGCCGGCAAAGAGTTGCACCGCATCGAGGGCTACGAAAACGAAGACTCCCTCGTGTGGGTGGGCGCACTGAAAAAGAAACTCAATCCTGAAAATGAATAGGATTAATTTTTACTCCCTCGCGCTGTGCGGCGCGCTGCTGCTGGCCGCCGCCTGTGGCGATTCCAAGCCGACCTCGCCCAAGGGCGGCACCGCCAAACCGCAGATCGCCGCACCGGTGAATCCGCACAAATCTCCCGAGGTGCTGGCACGGAGGTTTCACGAATCGCTCTCCGCCAACAACGCCATCCAAATGATGCACCTCTCGATGCTCGGCGCGCCGACCAATTCGTGGAGTGATTTTTCTGGAAAAATGTTTCGCAACTCGCTGAAGATTCTGGCGAAAAACCTCGCCGACCTCGAGTCCGCCAAGCCGCGCGAGGAACGCACCGACGCCGAGCAAGCGCGCATTTTTAATCTGCACGCCCAGCGCCAACAAATGTCCGAGGCGTACACCAACAACGTGAAACGCCTGTCCATCGAGCTACCCGAAATGCGCGAGCACTTTTTGCAGCGCGGCTTTCTCGATGTGGTGCTGCAGTTCAAGGCCGCCGGGCTGGACCCCGCGCAGCTCACCGTTTCGCGCGTCGATACTTCCAAACTGACCGACCAATATCAGGGCATCGCCATGCGCGGCGGGCCGTTGACAATTTGGTTTACCCAAAACCAAACGCCACTCGACATCACCCTCACCCTCGTCGTGGCCAAAGTATCGGATCACGGCTGGGTCTTCGTGCAGGATCCAAAGCTGAATGTTCCCCCCGTTCAAGGCCCCGCGCCGGAGCCACGGTAGGGACGCGCAGCAGCAAATTCCCACCAGCCCGCACACCAAATAATCTCGCCCCGCAACCCTCCGCGCGGTATAGCCTTCGCCCGTGAGTGACAGCCCCACCAACTGGACGCCCGACTCGTGGCGCGCCCGGCCCATTCAGCAGCAGCCGCCGTGGCCCGATGCCGGCGCGCTGGAATCCGCGCTGGATGAAGTGCGCGCGCTGCCGCCTTTGGTGAACCACGGTGAAGTGGATGCTCTCCGCGCACATCTCGCCGAGGCCTCGCGAGGCAAAGCGTTTCTGCTTCAAGGCGGCGATTGCGCCGAGCGGTTTGCCGACTGCACGAAGAGCGCCATCGAGGCAAAGCTGAAAATTCTTTTGCAAATGTCTCTCGTCCTCACGTGGGGCGCGCGCATCCCCGTCATCCGCGTGGGCCGTATGGCGGGACAGTTTGCCAAGCCGCGCAGCAGCGATACGGAAACCATCGACGGCACCGAAATGCCGAGCTACCGCGGCGACAACGTGAACGCCATCACGCCCGATCTCGCCGCGCGCCAGCCCGATCCGCGACGGCTCGTGAAGGCGTACCATCTTTCTGCCGCCACGCTGAATTACGCCCGCGCGCTGGTCGATGGCGGCTTTGCCGATTTGCATCATCCGCAACATTGGGATCTCGGCTTTGTGCGCAGCGAGTCGCACCGCGCCGAGTACGAAGACATGGTCGAGCGCATTCGCGATGCCATTGATTTTCTGGAATCCACCGGCGTGCGCGGCACCGGCGCGCTGCGAACGGTCGAGCTGTTTTCGTCGCACGAAGGCTTGCTGCTCGATTACGAGGAAGCGCTTACCGAAAAAGTGGGCGACCGTTATTACAACCTCGGCGCGCATTTTCTCTGGATCGGCGACCGCACGCGCAACCTTGGCGACGCGCACCTCGAATACTTTCGCGGCATCGAGAACCCCATCGGCATCAAAGTCGGCAAACAAATGCAGCCGAACGAATTGGTCGAGATCATCAACGAACTGGAACCCGCCAACCGTGCCGGACGCATCACGCTCATCTCGCGCATCGGCGCGGCCGACGTGCGCGAGGCACTACCGCCACTCATCGCCGCCGTGCGCGAAGCCGGCCAAAATGTCGCGTGGTCGTGCGATCCAATGCACGGCAACACCACCACCACTGACACCGGCCTGAAAACCCGCGACTACGATTGCATTCTCGCAGAACTCGAAGCCGCCTTTGAACTCCACGCCACCGAAGGTGGCCAACTCGCCGGCGTGCATTTTGAGCTCACCGGCGAGGACGTCACCGAATGCACCGGCGGCCCGCAGGAACTTTCCGTGGCCGACCTCTCGCGCAGTTACGAAACCTACTGCGACCCGCGCCTCAACTACGCCCAAAGCCTCGAACTCGCCCTACGCATCGCGCAGCGTTTGCAAACCCGCCGCAAGAACGGCACCCCCTAACTCATGAAACGCGCCGCCCTCATCGGCATTATTGTGCTGAGCTTCCTCGCTTGTCTTTGGCTGCTGCTCGCGTGGCTCAGTGAAACGGAAAGCAATTATCAACCCGCCGATACCAACAGCACCAACGCCTTGCCGGCCGCCGTTTATCAACCGCACAGTTTCACCGACGGCGAAGTGGCCACGTACAAAATAAAAATCGCCGGCATCACGCTGGGCAAATGCACTTTCCGCGCCGATCTGCTGGATGACAATGGCACTGCCCAATGGCGCTTCACTTTGAAAGGCGGCGCCATCGGCGGACTCGTGCGATACGATTCCACCTCCATCGTGAACGCCACTTTTAACCACTCCATCTCATATCACACCGTGCAGAAAGACGCCGCCTCGCGCGTGGTGGATTTGGCCTTTGACGAGAAAAACCTGAAAGTAAAACGCCGCCTCAACGGCAATCCCGATGGCGAGGTGGAGACGAAGCCGAACACGCTCGACCCCATCAGCGTCATCTTCAAATTCCGCGAGCTGGATCTCACCCAAACCGGCACCGTGGCCAGCCACGTGAGCGATGGCAAAGGCACCTTCCCCGTGAAAGTGAATGTGGTGGGGCCACAAAAAATCAAGATTGGCGATCGCGAGTTTGACGCCATCCTCGTCGAGCCGGACCTCGGAAACCTGCGCGGCGTGTTCAACAAAGACCCCGAAGCGAAGCTGCAAATTTGGCTCAGCGCCGATGCCCACCGCGTCCCCCTCCGCATCCGCACCAAAATCGGCCGAGGCAACTTCATCACCGAACTGGAAGACTACAAGCGTCCAGATTCGGATTGAACCGCCAAGGCGCAAATTCGCCAAGTTTTTGAAAATGGTTTTCTTGGCGTCTTTGCGCCTTGGCGGTTCAAACAATTACCGCCCCATCAAACCACCCAAGCCGCCGCCGCCCATTTTGGCTAGCATCTTTTGCATCTTGCCCATCTTTTTCATCATCTGCTGCATCTCGAAAAATTTGTTGAGCACGCCGTTCAGTTCGGAAACTTTCATGCCCGTGCCGATGGCGATCCGTTTACGGCGGCTGGCGTTTAGAATATTCGGGTTGCGACGTTCCTGAATCGTCATCGCGCAAATCAAAGCCTCCATTCGGTTCATTTCTTTTTGGCCTTTGTCGAGGGGCGCACCCTTGAGCGCTTGATCGCCGCCGGGGAGCATCCCCACAATATTTTCCAGCGGCCCCATCTTTTTCATCATGCGCATTTGCTCCAGGAAATCCTCGAGCGTGAAATTTCCTTTGCGCATTTTTTCTTCCATGCGCTTGGCTTCATCTTCGTCAATCGCCTCGGCGGCTTTTTCCACAAGGCTCACCACATCGCCCATGCCGAGAATGCGGCCGGCCATTCGCTCGGGATGGAACGCTTCAAACTCATCCAGCTTCTCACCCACGCCCACAAATTTGATGGGCTTGCCGGTGACACTTTTCATCGACAACGCCGCGCCACCGCGCGCATCGCCATCGAGCTTGGTGAGGATGGAACCGGTGATGCCCAGTGCCTCATCAAAATGCGTGGCCACGCTGACCGCTTCCTGTCCGGTGGCGGCATCGAGCACCAGCAAAATTTCCTGCGGCTTGATGATCGCTTTGAGGTCGACCAATTCCTGCACCAGATTTTCATCAACTTGCAAACGGCCCGCCGTATCAAAAATCAAAACATTGCACGCCTGCGCCCGCGCCGCCTCCAGCGCGGCCTTCGCAATTTTGCCCACATCCTTTTCGCCCTTGAGCGCCACCACCGGCACGCCCACCTGTTGGGCGAGCGTTTCGAGCTGCTCCATCGCCGCGGGGCGATAGACATCCGCCGCCACGAGCATCGGCTGGCGGCCTTGTTTTTTGAGGAGCTTGGCGAGTTTGCCGCTGGAAGTCGTCTTGCCCGCGCCGTGCAGGCCCACCATCATCAGGCAGCTCGGGTTGCCGCCGGTTTCAAGTTGGGCGTTAGTGTCGCCGAGCAGCGCGACCAATTCGTCGTGAATGATTTTAACAATCTGTTGCCCTGGCTGCACACTGGCGAGCACCTCCTCGCCGAGGGATTTTTCCTTCACGCGGGCAATGAACCCCTTGGCCACCTTGAAATTGACATCCGCCTCCAGCAACGCCAGCCGCACTTCGCGCAGGGATTCGGTGACATTCTCCTCGGAGATTTTGCCCAACCCACGCAGGTTTTTGAACGCGCCCTGTAATTTGCCACTGAGAGTATCGAACATCGGCGCGCAACTTAGGCCGAGCGCCAGATGAAGGCAAGCGCAGCGGTGGCGTGGATTCGGGGCAGATTTGGGGTTGTCACGCCCAAAGCTTTCCACTAGGTTTCCCGCCCCTTGAGTGGGAGGATACCGAAGCGGTCAAACGGGGCAGACTGTAAATCTGCTGGCTATGCCTTCACAGGTTCGAATCCTGTTCCTCCCACCATTTTTCTTTTTGCTCTCAAATCACCGCTCGAATCGGTAATTTGAAGGGCCATAAATAAATGTCCAATAACGAACAGGAAAAAAAAACGCCGCCGGATCCTTTGGTTGTGGCGGTGGCGGAGCATGATGGGAATCTTGGGATGGGGGTGCGGGCGATTGCGCGGCGGATTGATACGAATGATGAGGCGGAAACCACGCTGCTGTTTATCAAATACAATGTGCGCGTGGGCGATGAGGGGTTTGCTTTGCTGGGCAAGCTGGAGCATTTGGAGGTGCTCGATGCCACGGATTGCGCGCTCACCAACAAGGGCCTCAAATCGATTGGCGAACTCTCGCGGCTGCGGGAGTTGATTCTCGATATCACCGAGGTGGGCGATGACGGCCTTGCGCATCTTTCGAACATGGAATGTCTCACCCGTCTTTCGCTCTCCGCCACGCGCGTGACGGATGTGGGCCTGCAGCATCTCAGCGATATGCACAACCTGCAGTCACTCAATCTTTCCAACACCAGCGTGACCCATCGCGGCCTCACGCACCTCAAAAATCTCTACAATCTGACGCACTTGGATCTTGCCGAAAACAACATCCGCGACGACGGCGTGGAGCATCTCGCCAAACTGGTGAACCTCGAAAGCCTCACGCTGAATTACAACCACGTCTCCGACGAAGGCGCCAAATGGCTGAAGGGCTACGACTTCATGAAGTTTCTAAATATCAAAGGCAATTTCATGACCGCCCGAATGATCGCCGAGCTTATTGAATCCATGCCCCAGGCCACGATCAATCGTTGAGGGGAAGCCATTCGCAAAAATGTGGGCCGGTGTAGCGCAGGCAATCCTGCCTGCAAAAAGTCTGCAGAAAAAACTCGCACCTCCATATTCCAATTCTCAGTTTGCAGGTTGAAAACCTGCGTTACAGCAGACAGGAATGTCTGCGCTACTCATCACCCACGCCGGCCGTCTTGGCCGGTTTCGGCCCGCGCTTCATATGGACCATCACGAGGCTAATGTCCGAAGGCGAAATTCCGGAAATGCGCGAGGCTTGCCCGAGCGTGGCGGGTTGATGATCCAGCAGCTTTTGCCGCGCCTCATTGCGAAGGCCCACGATGCCGGCGTAGTCCAGCCACGCAGGAATCTGCTTGTCCTCCATCGTGCGGAAACGCGCCACCTCGGCTTCCTGCCGCTCCACGTAGCCGGCATATTTCACCGTGATCTCCACTTGCCGCCGCACCTCTTCCGAAAGCGATTCATCACGCTGCGGCAGGTTTTCATAATTCACCTCATTGCGCCGCAACACCTGCGCCAATGAAGTTGACCCTTCAAAAGTCTTCTCCAACCGCTCAAGCTCATTTTCCACGGCGATTTTTTTCTTGCGAAAAACATCAAAACAACGATCTGAAAGCATTCCTTTATCGTTACCGATTTGGGAAAGACGCATATCTGCGTTGTCTTGCCGCAGCAGTAATCGGTACTCCGCGCGGCTGGTGAACATCCGATAGGGCTCGAGTGTGCCTTTGGTGATGAGGTCGTCAATGAGCACGCCGATGTACGCTTGATCGCGCCGCAGGACTAATGGCTCCTTCGCCTGAACACGCAGCGCGGCATTGATGCCGGCCATCAACCCTTGAGCGCCGGCTTCTTCATAGCCGGAAGTGCCATTGATTTGTCCGGCGAGAAACAGGTTGCGGCACGGCTTGGATTCCAGGGAAGGGTGGAGCTGGCGCGGCGAGGCGAAATCGTATTCCACCGCATAAGCCGGCCGAAGGATTTCTGCATTCTCGCAGCCCTTGATTGTGCGCACCAATTCGATCTGCACCTCAAAGGGCAAACAAGTCGAAAACCCGTTCACGTAAATCTCATCCGTGGCAATACCCTCCGGCTCCAGAAAAATCTGATGCGTCTCTTTGTCCTCAAACCGCACAATTTTATCTTCAATCGAGGGACAATAACGCGGACCGACGCCGTCGATCACACCCGAATACATCGGCGATTTATGCAGGTTTTCCCGGACAATTGAGGCTGTTTTGGCACTAGTCCACGTAATCCAACATTTTAGCTGACCCCCGATTTGATCCAAAATGGATCCCTTCGGATACGGGTTTTCAGACTGTTCCACGTGGAACTCTTCATCCCGCTCAACATCCTTCCAAAATGAAAAATACGGAACCGGCTCATCGCCGGGCTGTTCCTCGAGTTGGGAAAAATCTATGGACCGCTTGAGCAACCGCGGCGGAGTGCCGGTCTTCAATCGGCCCAGCTCCAACCCCACTTCCTGCAGCGATCCGGACAACCCCGTTTCGGCCGCTTCGCCGGAACGCCCTCCTTTTTCCTTCGCATCACCCACATGCATCAACCCACGCAAAAAGGTGCCCGTGGTGATGACGGTCGTTTTGCCAAAATACTGCACCCCCATCGCCGTCTCCACGCCGAGCATTTCTCGGTCCTTATGGATTAAAGTGGAAACTTGGCCTTGCTGGATGGTGAGATTGGGCTCGCGTTCGCAGACCCATTTCATGCGGAATTGATAGGCCTTTTTATCACATTGCGCCCGTGGTGCCCACACGGCGGGGCCTTTTTTGAGGTTGAGCATCCGAAATTGCAGCCCTGTCATATCAGTGCACTTGCCCATTTCCCCGCCAAGCGCGTCAATCTCCCGCGCCAAATGCCCTTTCGCCAAGCCGCCAATCGCCGGATTGCAGCTCATTTGGCCGATGGTGTCCACGTTTGTGGTCAACATCAGCACATCGCAGCCAATCCGCGCCGCCGCCAGCGCGGCCTCCACCCCGGCGTGACCGGCGCCCACGACTATTACGTCAAAATCTTTAGGATATCGGAAACTCATTTTCGTCAGAACGAGGCAAACAATACAGTCCGTCAAACTGCCCTTCCCCGTCAATTTTGTCCATTCGGCCATTCGCGGCCAAATGTTCACAAATCTTGTAAACTGTTTCCGTGTCGTCAACCGACTGCGTTTCCATCGCTAAATCCTCCACCGACATCGGATTTCCATCGCGCCGCATCAAGCACTCAAAAATGGCCAATTGCACCTCAATCACTCGCTCCGCCGCCTTTTTACCGGCCTCAACGCCGGGTTGATGATAAGCATTTACGTTAATCAGAGACGCATAAAAACCAACCGCCCGTTCATAAAGCGCAATCAAAACCCCAACCGAAAACGGCGAAACATCGCCAATGGTAATGGTAATCGATTCCCGCCCGTTTTCATAAAGCGCCTTGCGCGTGCCCTGGAAAAATCCGCTGAGATAATCGCCCGAAGTAATCATCTCGTGTTCCACGTGGAACAATTCGCCTGACCGCTCTTCGAGCACCTCAATAAACGTCGCAAAAAAGTTCGGCACCCCATCGCGCAATTGCTGGATGTAAGCGTGCTGATCGGTCGATCCTTTGTTGCCATAAACCGCAATCCCTTGATTCACCACTTCTCCATCGAGGTCTTTTTCCTTGCCCAAAGATTCCATAATCAATTGTTGCAAATAACGTGAAATCAACTCTAATCTGTCTTTATATGGCAATATAACCATATCTTTATGTCCTTTACCGTTACAGCAATGATGCCATGCGAGCGCGAGACGAGCGGCTGGATTGGTGCTTGCGTCGGGTTGGCGGGTCAATTCATCGCAGGCCGCGGCCCCGGCGAGGAGTTGATCGATGTCGATTCCTTGGAGTGCGGCGGGCAGCAAACCGACGGTGGCGGTTTCGCTGGAGCGACCGCCCACCCAATCCCACATTGGGAATCGCTTCAGCCAACCATCGGCTTCCGCAATTTTATCCAGCATGCTGCCTTCACCGGTCACCGCGCAGGCGTGTTTGGCAAAATCCAATCCTTCGCGTTCAAAAGCTGCCTTTGCCTCCAACATTCCATTGCGGGTTTCTTTCGTTCCGCCAGATTTAGAAATGACGATAACCAGCGTTTTAGACAGTGTTTTTCCTATTTCTTCAATATCTTTATCGATACCGTCAGGGTCCGTGTTGTCAAAAAACCATAATCGCATTCGGTCTGATTTTGGTTGGCCGAGGGCGTGGGAGACGAATTGTGGGCCCAATGCGGAGCCGCCGATGCCTATTAAGAGGAGGTTTTCAAATGGGCCATCGGGCCCGGCGATTTTGCCTTCGTGCACATCGGCGACGAATGACTTGATGTCGTCCAGCGCGGATTCGATTTGGCCTCGGATTTCTTCGGTGGGCGCCAGCGCGGGATTGCGCAGCCAATAGTGGCCGACCATTCGGTTTTCGTCCGGATTGGCAATCGCGCCGCCTTCGAGCTCGGTCATCGCGGTGAAGGCGCGGTCCATCGCGGGCTGCATCGTCTCGAAAAAATCATCGGCGAAGTCCACGCGACTGAGATCCAACGCGAGGCCAATCTCGGGATGAAAAGTGGTGCGCTCTTTATAGCGCTCCCAAAGTTTTAGTGGATCCGTTTCCATGGGGCGGCGCAGCATAACGCGCAAGCGGCACAACATTCAACCTCCGCCGCATCGCATATCGTGACTGGCAGTCGGCACGGTTTTTTGGTAAACACATTTCCGCGAAGGAAAGCGAATGAGCAAAAACAGAGTTTTGATTTTCGACACCACGCTGCGCGATGGCGAGCAATGCCCAGGGGCTTCGATGAACCTCCGCGAAAAGCTCGCGGTGGCGCGGCAGTTGAGCCGCTTGAAAGTGGACGTCATAGAGGCGGGCTTCCCCGTGATTAGCGATGGTGACTTCACCGCGGTACAAACCATCTCCAAGCAAATCAAGAACGCGCAAATCGCCGGCCTTGCGCGTTGCGTGAACAAGGACATTGATGCCGCCGGTGCGGCGGTGAAACCCGCGGGCAAGCGCGGTCGCATTCACGTTTTTTTGGCGACGTCAAAAATCCATCGCGAACACAAGCTCGGCAAGGCGCAGGATCAAATTTTGAAACTGGCCGTGGACGGTGTGAAGCGTGCGTGTAAACATGTGAAGGACGTGGAATTTTCTCCGGAAGATGGATCGCGCACGGAGCCGGATTTTTTGGTGGAGATTTGCCGCGCCGTGGTCAAGGCCGGCGCGACGACGGTGAACATTCCCGACACCGTCGGCTGGGCGGTGCCCGAAGAATACGGCGCGCTCATCGCGCACTTGCACGACCACGTGCCGGAATTTCAAAACGGCAAAGCGATCATCAGCGTGCATTGCCATAATGACCTCGGGCTGGCGGTGGCCAATTCGTTGGCGGCGGTGAAGGCCGGCGCGCGACAAGTTGAGTGCACGGTAAACGGCATTGGCGAACGCGCGGGCAACGCCGCGTTGGAGGAAATCGTGATGGCGCTCCAAACGCGCAAGGATGTGTTCCGCGGTTTTTTTTGCGGCATCAATTCCAAAGAAATTGTCAAAGCTTCAAAACTGGTTGCGCGGATGAGCGGTTTGCCGGTGCAACGCAGCAAAGCGATTGTGGGCGAGAATGCGTTTGCACATTCGAGCGGCATCCATCAGGACGGCATTTTGAAGAAGCGAGAGACGTACGAAATTATGGATCCGCGCGCGGTGGGCTGGGGCAAGACCGAGCTGCCGCTCACCAAGCACAGCGGCCGCGCGGCGGTGGCGGCGCGCTTGAAGCATTTGGGATTCAAGCTGTCCACTTCGGACGTCGCCGCTTTGTTCGATCATTTCAAAGAGATCGGCGACAAGAAAAAATTTGTGTACGACGAGGACTTGACCGCGTTGGTGGAGGACATTCTCACGATGGTGCCGGAGACGTGGACACTCGATTATTTGAACGTCTCCACCGGAAACCAAACCGTGCCCACGGCCACAGTGCGCTTGCTAAAAACCAACGCCAAAAAACCCAAGTCCGAGCAGGACGCCGGCATCGGTGATGGCCCTGTGGATGCAGCGCTCAAAGCCATCGACCGCATCACGCACACGACGGGCAAGCTGATGGATTACGCGCTGCGCTCGGTGTCGCAAGGCAAGGACGCGCTGGGCGAGGTATCGGTGAAAGTGGATTTTGGCGATGGCAAACTGGTGGCCGGTCGCGGCGCCAGCACGGACATCATCGAAGCCAGCGCGCGCGCGTATTTGAATGCCGTGAACCGGCATTTGGACACCGGCGGTGTCCAAACTAAAAAAACGAAACGCAGCAAACCTTGATGGAATGAAACCAACGTTGATGCTACTCGCTTTGCTCGTCGGCTGGACGCTTCCCGCAGCCGATCGTCCGGGCGGTAAGTTGACTGCCAAACGGGCCAATCAATTTTACGACATCCGCGGCCGCACGCCCACCGAACTGCGCAAAGCGTTGGACGCGCAGGGGCCCATGAATCCGACGGGCAAAAAACGCTTCGACGCGCGCACGGATTGGACGTTGCAGTGGACTTACAAATGGGACGGCAAGCTCGCGAAACAAGCGGGCTTTTATCGGCTCAGTGAATGGTCGGTGGACGTGAAGTCCACCCTCATTCTTCCACGCTGGGTTGGGGTGGATGAAGCGAACCCGTTGGAGCAACGCCGTTGGAAGATTTATTTGGCGCGGCTCAAGCTGCACGAAAACGGCCACGCCAAACTGGCCGAGCTCGCGGGCGATGCGGCGAACAAAGCCTTCGCAAACATTAAGGTGTATCCCTCCAGCGAAAAACTCAAGGAAGCCGTGCGGCTCAAGGCACAGGAAATCCTGAAGCTCCATCGCGCAATGGAATTGGAGTACGACCAA
This sequence comes from Verrucomicrobiota bacterium, assembly GCA_015660155.1. Classification (GTDB taxonomy): domain Bacteria; phylum Verrucomicrobiota; class Verrucomicrobiia; order Limisphaerales; family UBA1100; genus JACNJL01. Next base: position 1,873 of record DQLO01000291.1, on the reverse strand, counting down.
AAAACCGATCACGGCAAAAAACAGGGCGCACGTTTTCCCTAGCCCAAGCTTGACGCGCGGGCGGGCACCGCTACCGTTCGCGCATGAAAGTCACGTTTCTTTTTTGCTGGGCTAGCTTCGCGCTGGCGGGTTCCACTTTTGCCGAGGCTCAATGGTGGAAGGGCAATCTCCACACCCACACGCTGTGGAGCGATGGCGATGATTACCCCGAGCAAATCGCCAAGTGGTACAAGGATCACGGCTACCATTTTCTCACGCTCACCGACCACAACACATTACAAACCGGCGAGCGTTGGAGCGATGTGATGAAAAACAGAGGAGGCCCACCGGCATTGGCCAAATATCAGGCGGCGTGGGGCAAGTGGGTGCAAACCCGCGAACGCAATGGCCGGCTCGAGGTGCGGCTAAAAACGCTGGAGGAATTTCGTGGCCGACTGGAAGTGCCCGGAAAATTCCTGATGATTCAAGGTGAGGAAATCACGGATCGTTGGAAAACTGCGCCGGTGCACATGAACGCCACCAACCTCAAAACGCTCATCAAGCCCAGCGGCGGCAATAGCGTGCTGGACGTGATGCAGCGCAACATGAACGCGCTGCTCGCCCAACGCAAAGCCACCGGCCAGCCGATGATCCTACATCTCAATCATCCTAACTTCGGCTGGGGCGTCACCGCCGAGGAAATCATGCGCGTGAAGGGCCAACGATTTTTTGAAGTGTACAACGGCCACCCCTCCGTGCGCGACCGCGGCGACAAACTGCACGCCAGCACCGAGCGTATGTGGGACATCATCCTCACCCGCCGCCTCGCGGAACTCAACCTCGGCATTTTGTACGGCCTCGCCACGGATGATGCGCACAACTACCACGGCATCAACCCCATCCGCAGCAACGCCGGCCGCGGCTGGGTGATGGTGCGCGCGGAAAAGTTGGAGGCCAACGCGCTGGTGGCCGCACTGGAGGCAGGCAATTTTTATGCAAGCACAGGCGTGACATTGAACGAAGTGAAACGCTCGGCAGAAATGTTATCGCTCACCATCGCCGCCGAGCCGGGCGTGGAATACACCACGCAATTCATCGGCACGCGCAAGGGTTATGATAAAACGCACAAACCCTACACAGTAGACAGTGGAGCCAAGCTGCGTGTCACGCATCAGTACAGCGATGACATCGGAACCGTGCTCGCCACGGTGAAGGGCAAGCGCGCGGTTTATCATTTCAAGGGCGATGAAATTTATGTGCGCGCCAAGATCACCGCATCCAATCGCATGCGCAATCCACGCGGCTATCCGGAGTTTCAATCCGCCTGGGTGCAGCCGGTGCGTCCGCGCGGGCGTTGAATATTTCAGCCGAAAAAAAGCCGGACCAGGTGGCCTGAAGAGAGCCTTCCTGGTCCGGTGAACTCAGAAACAGTACAAAGTAGGCTACTGTAGGATTTTGGATTCCAACTGTACTGGGAAGGAATCGAAATTATTTGTTTGTGAGTTCGTTTTTTTGCACTGCCCCTTGGCAGCAGCGCTGGGAGAAAAAGGCCACATATTCACGAAAATGTCAAGCCCAGTGAACAAGAAAACCACAACCTGTTGGGTGGTCAAATTCACACAGCGCAAAATCCTGTGGATTTGCTAGTCGCCCAGTAGTTTGCGAAGCGTGTCTTTTGCAGCTTCCGCGCGGCAGATTTCGCCTTTGGAGGGATCGATTTTTTTGAAGTTGCGCCGCACGAAATCGAAGTACTCGCAGTAGTTGGCGCGGTCTTTTTCATCCACCGGCTCGGCGCGGCGTTCGCGGCATTGATGCGCCACCGCGACGTCGAAGTGAACGCAATTACGGCAGCACCGCAAATCTGTGTTGCACTCCTCGCACACATCACGTCGGC
>DQLO01000284.1 GCA_015660155.1 Verrucomicrobiota bacterium | reverse complement strand
GGATACTTGCCGGTCATCAGGCAAACTCGCGTGGGATGACATACCGGCATGCTAAAGCAGTAGTCAAACCGCATACCACCCTTGGCCAGCACATCGATGTGCGGCGTCTTCCAACGCTCGCCACCATAGGCGCCAATCGGCTCGCAGCCGACATCATCAGCCATGATCAATACAATATTTGGTTGTAATACAATCTCCGGCGGCACCTTAGCGGCGATCAACGACACGCTAGTAAGAATTAGAAATAGGAAGGTTTTCACTGCAATTTATCCGGGATGCCTTGGATGATTTTATCTTTGGGAAACATCATCTTCACTTCCGCCAAAACCGCTGCGCGGTCATCGGCCAACGATGTGTAGCTGACCGTCTCGCCATTAAGGTACAGCGCCCACTTGTTACATATAAAACAAATCGCCACCTGCGCCTCATGGTCACCAAGACGGAAGCGCAACAATATGCCTGGGTCAAAGTGTGATTTTTCATCATGTCGAGTGGTGGAATCCGCGTCGCTTATCAATAAGCTCCGCAGGCGGCCTGCGGCTTTGCCTCTGAGTGTGCGGCCATCCCGGCTGACAGTATAATAAAGGAAACGTTTATCATTGGGCTCAGCATTGAGCCTGTGGGTGGTAATTTGCGGCGACTCAGAGAGCAGTTTGTTAAAAAGCTTCATGGGAGGACGTGTTCGGCCCGATGCTTTTTGCTTTGCGATTTGATTTTCAAAGGACTCAACCAATCCCGGTTCATCGAGCCATAGATTCTTTGCTTCGCCAATGTCCTCAGCCAAGTTGTAGAGTTGGCCGCGCGGACCCTTCGGCACCGGCTGCACACGGCGCGGATTAGAAAAGCCACCGGATCCGAGTGAAGGGATGTATTTTAGCTGGCCTTGGCGAACGGCCATATGCGTTGGCTTGGTGCCGGTTATCAGCTCTTGCCGGGCCGTTTTGCGCTCATCCAGTAGCACCGGCAAAAAATCCTCGCTATCCTCACCCTCGTTATCGGCCAGCTTGCGTCCGGTGAGTGCGGCAAAGGTCGCCATCATATCCGTCTGGCAAATCAGTGCGTCACTTATCGTGTTGGCCTTCACCTTCCCTGGCCAGCGGACGATAAAGGGCATGCGATGGCCTGCCTCCCACGCGTCAGCTTTCATGCCACGTAAAGGCGTGGTGGCACTGTGGCCGAAGCGTTCGATATCGGTGTTGTACCAAACCGGCCCGTTGTCACTGGTGAAAATGACAAGGGTGTTTTTGGAGAGTTGGGTGCGATCAAGGGCGGACAGGACTTGACCCACGGTGTCGTCCACCATTGCCACAAAGTCACTGTACATGTTGTTCGTTTTGCCTCGGAATTTTTTCGCGGGCAACCACGGCGTATGTGGTGCGGGTAAAGCCACATACAGAAAGAACGGCTGCTCATTACCCTTGCGTCCCTCGATGTATTTCACCGACTCCATCGTGAATCGCGGCAGCACCTCCTCATGTTTAAAGTTTGGTGCAATCGGGCCGCCACGCCAAAACTCTCCTTGGATACGACTCCAGCCCTCCGTATTGCGGGAACCAACTGTACCTGTGGGCGCCATCACCGCCTTGCGACCGCTGATGTAATAGTACGGCACAATATCCAGCGAGTGCGGCATGCCGAAGTAAAAATCAAACCCTCGATCCATTGGGCCGCCAACCAACGGCTTGGAGTAATCGTAATTCGGACCGCCATCAAACCCCAAATGCCACTTGCCCACCATTGCCGTAGCATACCCCTTCTCCCGTAATGCTGAGGGAATTGTTGTTCGCCCTTTCTCGATCAACGCGCGGCTGCGCCAATCCAACTTTATCCGATGCGGGTAACGTCCTGTGAGCAGCCCATATCGCGTAGGTACACAAAATGACGCCGGTGCATGGGCGTCAGTAAATCGCATTCCCTCACGTGCCAACCGGTCGATATTATGTGTGGGATTCTTGGACTTTGGATTATAGCAACGCGCATCGCCATACCCCATGTCATCAGCCAGAATAATCACAATGTTCGGCGGCCTGTCCTTCGCGGAAGCCACGAAGGCAACGAACAAAAATCCAATGGCAAAAAAACGGTGCATGCGCAATTGAACCATCACGACGCGGGAGGAGCAAGGTGGAACCCAACAGTCCAATTAATTGTGCACCAACAATGTTTTTGCAGCATCGGCAATATTAGCACGTTCATTTTCACTCACATCGTTCAGCAGCGGTAGGATCGGCCCCGTGTCGGCGATGCCGGCCTCGGCTACGGCAGTGTGAAGGACGCGGATGGGGTTGATGGCATTGCGGAGATTTTCGAGGGGTTCGAAGGTTTGGCGGATGGTTTCGCAGGTTTCGTAATCGCCCGCTTTCAGTGCCGCCAACATTTTCATGGAGAGGCTTGGGGCGATGCACACGCAGCCGCTGGTGAATCCTTGCACGCCGAAATCGCGGAGGTGTACGATGGCCGGTTGCTCGCCGATGCCGCTGACGATGCGTTGCGGGTCGACGCAATCGACGAGTTGGCGGAGGTAGTCGTCTTGCGCGGGGTCATTGCGGACGATGGCGTATTTAATCCAGTTCACCACGCCGTCGTCCATCAGCGCGCGCGCGTGTTCGGGCTCGAGGTAGCCCTCGAATTTGATGTAAAGCACGATGGGTTTTCCGTAAGCCTCAGCGAATTTACGAATGCCGGTGGCGACGCCTTCGGGTGTGGCAATGTCGCGCGCGGGCAAAACCATCGCGGTGGGGAAATCAAAATCGCGCAGCACGGCGGCTTGGTCGAGTGACGTGCCGAAGGCGGGGCCAACGGAGGGAATGACCGTCGTTTCCGCGCCGGCGTTGTCCCGCAGCATCGCCAGTGTGTCGGCGTATTCGGCGAGGGCGATGTGATGAAAAACCGCGTTGCCGCCGTAGAGCAAAGTGCGAATGCCGCCGTCCTCGAGATGGCGAATGACCTTCGCGTTTTCGGTGGCACAAATTTTCAGCTCCGCATCCCGCGCCAACGGCGGCACGGCGATGACCGAGCTGGCCAGCATCCCGGGGGTGATGGCGTTTGTGTTCATCAAAAAATCGGCGGCTCGGGCGTTGGCGGGCCGTGTTGCAAAAAGTCGAAGTCACAGCCCTCGTGCGCTTGGGTGACGTGGTTGATGTAGAGCTGACCGTAGCCGCGGGCGTATTTGGGCTTGGGCTTTTTCCATGCGGCGCGGCGGGTTTCGAGTTCGGCGTCATCCACATGCAGATGGATTTTTCGGTTGGGGACATCGAGTTCGATTTCGTCGCCGGTTTGCACGAACGCCAGCGGGCCGCCAACGTGGCTTTCGGGTGTGAGATGTAGCACGCACATACCGTAGCTGGTGCCGCTCATACGGGCATCGGAAAGGCGCACCATGTCGCGCACGCCTTCCTTCAGCAACTTATCGGGGATGGGCAGCATGCCCCACTCGGGAAAGCCCGGCGCACCCTCGGGGCCGGCACTACGCAGCACGAGCACGGTGTCTTTTGTCACGTCGAGGTCGGGATCATTGAGGCGCGCTTTGAGGTCGGGGTAATTATCAAACACCAGCGCGGGGCCGCGATGGGTGAGGAGCGCTTCGACGGCGGCGGCGGGTTTCACTACGCAACCGTGCGGGGCAAGATTGCCGCGCAACACAAAGGTGCTGCCCTCGGCGGCGACGGGATTGTCCGGCGTGCGGATGACGTCGTCGTCAATCAACTCCGCATCGGCGATGTTTTCGGCGATCGTGTGGCCGTTGACGGTTACGCAATCGCCGTGGAGTTGATCGCCGAGCTGCGCCATCAACGCGCGCAATCCGCCGGCGTTATAAAAATCCTCCATTAAATACTGGTCGCCGTTGGGGCGGATGTTGGCGAGCACGGGCGTGGTGCGCGAGAGGCGGTCGAAATCCTCCAGCGAAATATCGATGCCCGCGCGGCCCGCCATCGCAATGATGTGCACGATGGCGTTGGTGGAGCCGCCGATGGCCATGTCCACCGTGATGGCGTTCTCGAAGGACTCGCGCGTGAGGACGTCCGACGGTTTCAAATCTTCCCACGCCATCTCCACCGCGCGGCGGCCGCAGGTGGTGGACATCCGATGATGCTCGCTGACCACCGCCGGAATGCTCGAGGCACCCGGCAGCGTGAAGCCCAGCCCCTCGGCGATCGCGCCCATCGTGGACGCCGTGCCCATCGTCATGCAATGGCCCGGCGACCGGCCGATGGCGTTTTCGAATTTCGTCCAGTCTTCATCAGAAAGATTGCCCGCGCAACGCTCCGCCCAAAAATCCCAAACCGAGCTGCCGCTGCCGAGCGTCTCCTTGCCCCAACGCGCCGTCAGCATCGGCCCCGCCGGCAGAAACAGCGTGGGGATATCCGCCGAGATCGCGCCCATCAGCAGCGCCGGCGTCGTCTTGTCGCAACCGCCCATCAGCACCGCGGCGTCGATGGGATGACACCGCAGCACCTCCTCCGCCTCCATCGAGAGCAGATTGCGGTAAAGCATCGTCGTCGGTTTCATCAACATTTCGCCCAGCGACATCACCGGCACTTCCACGGGAAATCCACCCGCCTGCCACACGCCCTGCTTCACTTTCTCCGCCCGCTCGCGTAGGTGCGAGTGGCACGTGTTGAGGTCGCTCCAAGTATTGAGGATGCCGATGACTGGTTTCCCGCGAAAATCGTTGTCCGCCCAGCCCATCGCCTTCACCCGCGCCCGATGCCCAAGTGCCCGCACATCATCTGGCGCAAACCACCGCGCACTGCGGAGGTCGTCGGGAGTTTTTCGTGAAGGAGATTCGTTACTCATATGAATGGACGCGGATTTGTAGCGGGAAAATTTGGCGAGGGCGAGATGAAACCAATTCACCACAAAGACACAGAGGGCACAGAGATGAAAAGGCAGTGTGCTTTCTCTAAACTTGCGTTGGCCCCACTAGGGTTTTACTTATCATAATCTCGTGAGTGTTCCCTAAAGCGACAATAGGGCAATAGATAATGCTAGTAGTTTCTTTATGGTAGTAAGTTGCAGTAGTTAACTGCCTATCACTGGTGGCAAACCAGATTCACGCTCTCTCAAAATAACCTTAATTGCTTCTGCTGTTGCTTTATCATCAATTTCATCTACTTGGGTGTCGGGGCAATATCCTTGATTCCCAAACGGTTGACTTTCACGCCCCACTTGTCCGTGGCTTCATCCATAACTTGACTAAGTTCACTGCTGATTTTCTCTCGCGAGGCAAGGCACTCGTTCAGGTCCAGTTTGCCCACCACATTACGCAGGCTTGTCATGTATAGTTCCTCGATGGCGTCGGGCAGGTTGGCGATTTCATACACCACCGCGTGCACGTCGCAGATCTGGAAAAATAAGCCCGCGGTAATCTGGATGTTTTCGTTGTCCTTTGTGATCACGTTTACCTTGGCGAAATGATACACCTGCTCCCGTAAATCTATCGTGGCACTGTTGATGTCCATCACGTTTACATTGCCATCGGTGTCCTTGCGAAAAATACGCTGGTGAATTGGTCGCGGGCGATCCATCACGGGAATGATGAAATT
>DQLO01000188.1 GCA_015660155.1 Verrucomicrobiota bacterium | reverse complement strand
CCGCCACATTCTCCGCCGTCAGTCCGCCGGCTAAAAAAATGGGCCGGCCAAACTCCTGCGCACGCACCGCGAGCTCCCAATTAAATTGCGCGCCCGTGCCGCCGAGCGCGTCCTCCACATACGCATCGAGCAAAAAACCATCCGTGGAAAATGCCTCCATTTCCTCCAGTGTCTCCGGCCCCTTCATCCGAAACGCCTTGAGCGTCATCATCGCAAATCGCCCGCAATCCTCCGGCGTTTCGTCACCGTGAAACTGCGCGATGTTCAGCGTGCACTCGGCAATGGCCCTCGAGATCGTTGCCGCCGCCGCATTCACAAAAACGCCGACCCGCACAATTTGCGGCGGCAACACAGCGGAAATTGCTTTCGCTTGCTCAATAGAAACGCAGCGCGGGCTGTCCTCGTAAAACATCAACCCAATCGCATCCGCTCCCGCCTCCGCCGCTGTCAACGCGTCGACCTCGCTGGTGATGCCGCAGATCTTGACCGTCACGCTCACTTAAATTCGCCCCAATCCCAGCTTGCGGCAAAACCGAATGCTGCGCTCGATGTCGCCTTTTTGAAAAACTTGCTGTGCCTTTTTGCGATCCACGCCCGCCGCCGGCTTGAACGCCGCCACCGCTTTGCCGCGTTTCGCAAACGCCTCGAATTGCGCGTAGCCCTTTGGCTTGCCGCGCGGCCAGGCTTTCCAAAAACCATCCGCATCCACTTTCATCTCGTGATTGAATCCGGAAATCGTCTCGATGCAAACCGGCGCGTCCGGGCACACTTTTCCAAAATGCGAAAAATATTTTTTCCAATCCACCAAGCCCTCGCCCATCGCGCGCCATGCTGCCGTGAACCCATTCGCGCTCGGCCAAGCCATTGTGTCGCGCAAGCTGCTGGTCAATGTGTACGGCGCAAGATTTTTTAGATTCTCCATCGGATCTTCCAACGTCCACACCGCGTTGCCGGAATCGAGATTGACGCCCACCCAATCCTTGCCGGCGGCCTCGACCAATCGCACGAGTTCCAGCGAGTGCATATCGCCCGCGTGATTTTCCACCGCGATTTTGATGCCCGCATCGGTGGCGCGCGGCTTGTTCGCCTTGAGAAATTTCACCATGTCGTCAATGCGCGCCTCAATGCCGCCCGCGGTGAGTCGATCCTTGCGCGAACCCAGAACCACGCGGAACACCGGCGACCCCAACGCTTTGCAAATGCGCACGCCCAGCGCCAAATGTTCCGCCGCCGTGCCCCAATCTTTTTTGAACGTCACAGAAGTCGGGCACAAACTCCACGAGCCAACATAAAGTTGGATGCCCTTGTCGTCCGCGTGCCGTTTAACCTCGCGCAAATAACGCGGCGTGAAGCTCTCGAACGCAAACAGATCGGTGATAAACAGCGAATCGCATTTCAGCGTGGCGGTGTAATCCACCAGCTCATCCGCCTTCCAGCCCATCGCGCGGACGGCGAAATTATCCAGCCCCAACCGCAATGGCTTGGGCGTTTTGGCAAGGGCAGTGATAGTGGCGGTCGCGCTGGCGGCGATAAATTGGCGTCGATTCATGGGCCGCCCATTGGGGAACAGGCGCGCGCGCGAAGCAAGTCTGTTTCGCGCGTGATTGCTTTTTTTGCGAAATCCCATTTCACTGTCGCCCGTGCCCACCGCCACGGAATCATCGCCCATCGAACTGCTGCCGAGCTTCGTGCCGCGCCCGCGCGCCACGCATGTGGTGTTCGATTTCGATGGCACGCTTTCCTGGCTGCGCCACGGCTGGACCGAAGTGGCGCAATCCGTCATCGCCCCGCGCTTCATTTTGCGCGAGGGCGAAACCGCCGCCGACATTCGCACGCATTTGTTTCGCGAAATGTTCCGGTTCAATGGCCGCCCCACCCCGCTGTTCACCACCGAAATGGCCGCGCAAATCCAGCAACGCGGCCGCCAAGCGGATGCCGATGAATTGCTCGAGTCCTTTCTGCAACCGCTCAACGCCAATGCCCACGAACGCTACGCGCAACTCCGCAACGGCACCGCAACCGCCGATGACTTCATCGTCCACGGCGGCCGCGCTTTGTTGGAACAGCTCACCGCGCGCGGATTGCACATCATTATTTTGAGCGGCAATCCGCACGACCAAATCAACGCCGAAGCCGAAATGCTTGGCCTCACCGGCTTTTGCAATGGCCACGTCTACGGCCACACTGATGCAAATAATTTTTCCAAACAATCCGTACTCGAAAAACTGATGGCAGAGGAATCCTTCACCGGCGAAACGTTCATAATGTTCGGCGATGGCGCGGCGGAAATTGAAGCCGCGCGAAACTTGGGAGGGCTCGCCATCGCCGTGTGCAGTGACGAACACGAAAACGGCTCCGGTCGCATTGACGAAAACAAACGCGCCGTCTTGCTCGAGACTGGAGCGGACGCGGTCGGCGCTGACTACCGCGAGCCCAAGGCGCTGCTACAAACTTTATTTGGCGAATGAAACCCATCGACCTCTCACAACTCAAAGTCTACCCCCTCGCCGAGCGCGACAGTATGACCGGCATCGAGGAAACCCTCATCGATCCAACCTCCACGCCCAGCGAACTATCGCCCGCCAATCGCGAACACGTCGCGCGCTGCGCCAAAGACATCCGCGCCGCGCGGGAAAAAGGCGCAAGCGTGATGTACATTTACGGCGCGCACCTCATCAAAAACGGCGCGCATCTGTTGATGGAAAAATTAATGGCCGGCGATTGGATCACCCATCTCGCCACCAACGGCGCGGGCGTGATTCACGATTGGGAATGGGCGCACCACGGCCAATCCACCGAATGCGTACGCGCCAACGTGGCCACCGGCACCTTCGGCGCGTGGGAAGAAACTGGCCGTTGCCTCCACCTCGCCGTGCTCGCGGGCGCGATCAATGGCGAAGGCTTCGGCCTAAGTGTTGGCCGGATGGTCGCCGAAGATGGCGTCACGCTGCTCACTCTTGCGGAATTAGAACGACAAACCAGCCCCGCCCACGCCGAACTTTTACAGGCAATGCGCCAGCACAACCTCGCCGAAGGTCGGCACGAAATTTCCCACGAGTGGAAAAGCTCCTCCGTCCTCGGCAACGCCTTCAAGCATAGCGTGCCACTCACGGTGCATCCCGGCATCGGCTACGATATAATTTCCAATCATCCGATGTTCAATGGCGCGGCACTCGGGCGCGCGGCGGGGTTTGACTTCGCAACTTTCGGCGGCGCGGTAGAAGGCCTCGATGGGGGCGTGGTGCTTTCGGTGGGCAGCGCCATCATGGGCCCGCAGGTTTTTGAAAAGAGTCTTTCCTGCGTGAACAATCTCCGACTGCAAGCCAATCGCGAGATCGTGCGTGACCATTCTTTTTACGTTGTGGACATCCAAGACGGCGGCGGCTGGGATTGGACCACCGGCGAGGCGCCCAAGGACAACCCCGCCTATTACCTGCGCTTCTGCAAAAGCTACGCGCGAATGGGCGGCGCGATGCATTACGCGCAATGCGACAACATCGACTTCACGCATCACCTTTTGAATGAGTTAGAAAAATAAATCACGCGGAGATGCGGAGGCGCGGAGGATTTCCTACTCAACTCCGCGTCTCCGCGTGGGATAAAAATGACCCCTCAACGATTCCAGGAAATCACCGACCGCTACCCATCACTGCGCATCGCGGTGGTGGGCGATTACAGTTGCGATCGGTATCTGGAAATCGATTCTTCAAAAAAAGAAACCTCCATCGAGACCGGTCTCCCCGTGCATAACGTCACCAACGTGCGCGCCCAACCCGGCGCGGCCGGGACGGTGCTGGCAAATCTCTCCGCCCTCGGCGTGGGCGAGCTTTGGCCCGTTGGCTTTTGCGGTTGCGATGGCGAAGGCTACGAACTCCAGCGCGCGCTCGAGCAAATGCCCAGCGTGCGCATGAAATATTTTTTCGAAAGCAAAACGCAGCGCACCTTCACCTATTGCAAACCGCTCGTGCTCGAGCCCGGCCAACCGCCGCGCGAACTCAGCCGGCTCGACAGCAAAAACTGGCATCCCACTCCCGAAGCGTTGCAGAAAAAACTTGCCGACGCCGTGCGCGCGCTCGCGGGAAAGGTGGACGCCTTTGTCATTCTCGATCAAGTCGATGAGCCGGAAACGGGCGTGGTGACTCAAAACCTCCTCGCCGCCATTGAAGAAATCAAATCGCAAACGCTCGTCATCGGCGATAGCCGCCGCGGCTTGAATAATTGGCCGCACATTATTTATAAAATGAACGCTGATGAATTGGCGCGCCTTAACGAGGGCGAACCCGAAACCGCCGCTGCTGAATTGGCTCGGCAAACCGGCCAACCCGTATTTGTGAGCTTGTCGGAAAAAGGAATCATCGTCGCGACTCCACGGGACGAGTTGGCCCATTCCCCCGCCCTGCCCGTGCGCGGCCCCATCGACATCGTCGGCGCCGGCGACGCCGTGACCGCCAACCTCGCCGCCGCGATCGCCGCCAGTGCCGAGCTTTCCGAGGTGTTGGAACTCGCCAACCGCGCCGCCTCAATCGTCATCCACAAACTCGGCACAACTGGTACCGCGTCGGTGGCGGAGATGAGGGGTTGGTAGGGACACGCTTTGCGCGTCCCTACCATTGCCACCACTCTGATTCTGTAACGCGGGGCTTTTCGTTTTTCAAATCCAGGATGATGGCTTGGAGTTTTTTTTGGTTGGCGAATTGTAAGCCGTGTTTGATTCCTAATACGCTGATGGCGGTGGCGTGGCTGTCGGATTTTGTGGAGGCTTCGGAAATGACGGTGACTTGGATTCGGTGGGTGAGGCCGTGGGCGGTGCGGGGGTCGACGATGTGGGAGTAGCGTTGGCCGTTGAGTTCTATGAATTGCTCGGTGTCGCCGCTGGTGGAGAGGGCTTGGTTTTTCAGGTGGACGGTGCGGGGGTAAATGTTTCCGAATTGATCTACGTTGCGGATGAGGACGCGCCAACCTTCGCGGCCAATGGGCGGGGCGCTGGTGAGCATATCGCCGCTGGCGGCGACGAAGGCGCGGCGGATGCAGTTGGCCTTGAGAATTTTCATGGCTTCGTCGACGGCGTAGCCTTTGGCGATGCCGCCGAGGTCGAGTTGCATTTTGGACGCGAGCAAGGTGACGGTGCGGGTTCGGGGATTGAGTTTTATTTTTTCAAATCCCACGCGGGGTTTCACGGCGGCGAGGGCTTCGGGAGTGGGAAGTTTTTGCTGGCGACGGGCGGTGCGCCAGAGGCGGATCATGGGACCGGCGGTGATGTCGAATGCGCCGTTGGTTTCGCGGGCGAGGGTTTGGGCGCGTTGGAGGATGTCGAAAAGTTCGCGGCTGACTTTGACGGGTTGGCCGTGGGGTTTTTGGCAAAGGCGATTGAGTTCACTGGCGGGATGGTAGTCGGAGAAGATGGCGTTGAGTTGCTCGACGCGATCGTAGGTTTGGCGGGCGATGCGTTCGGCGGTGGGGCGATCGGCGGCATAAAACTTGAGGTGAAAGTCCACGCCCATTTCGGGATCCACATACTCGAAGCGTTGCCACGCGGAATCATCGGGCCAACTGCAACAGCCGCCGAACATCAAAAAACCAAGTAGACAAAAAATGACTCGCACGCCCGAAGGGTGCGGGTGTTGAGCGGATTGAGCAACTCGCTAAATGAGTTTCAAAAAAACGCCGCCCCGTGAAGGGCGACGTTCGATGCGTTGATTCTTAGGAATTAGGCGAAGGGATTCCAGATGCCGGGCTGAGGGACGGGGTACTTGCCGTCTTCACCCTTCATTGCGGGCGGATTGGAGTCCACAGTCCATTTATCGATGCCGGGGCAGTAGTCGCGACCTTTGTTGAGAAGATCATCCCACTTGAGGAGACGTCCCGAGTAGCAAGCCTCGCGGCCAAGGATGGCCGTGAAGGTCGCCTTGGCGCCGTACTCACCTTCGTTGTAGATATCGCCCTTCGCCAGGGACTCGATGAGGTCGTGTTGCTCCTGCTGGTGGCCGCCGCCCTTGCCGGTGATGCGGATCGGGTCGCCGTCGAACGGGTTAATCGATGAAGCCAGCTTGCAGACGCCTTTGCTGCCGTGGGCGTATTCGCCGACGTGGCCGAAGGTCGCGTTGCCGCCAAGATGGCGAGCTTGGCTGTACATTTTGTGGCCGTTGGCGTAGGTGTACTCAACAAAGGTGTGGTCAAAAATCTGCGTCTTGGTGCGGTCGCCGTAGGTTTTCCCCACCTGACGCATCTCGCCGCCGCCCATACCGTTTGCCATTACGGGGTAGCCCTGCATCACCCAGTTACCAACGTCGAGGTTGTGAATGTGCTGCTCGCAGATTTGGTCGCCGCTGGCCCAGATGAAGTGATACCAGTTGTTGCACTGAAATGTCATTTCAGTTTGCTCGGGCGTACGATCGCGATACCAAATTCCGCGACCATTCCAATAGACTCGCATCAGGTTGATCTCACCAATTGCGCCGTCGTGAAGTTGCTTGATGTTGTTGATATACCGCTCCTCGTGGCGACGCTGCAGGCCGATGCCCACCATGAGATTTTTCTTCTTTGCCTCCTGAGTGGCGGCGAGCACACGGCGAACGCCGGGGGCATCGGAAGCAACCGGCTTCTCACAAAAGATGTGCTTACCGGCTTTCACCGCGTATTCGAATTGCTGCGGCTTAAATCCCGGCGGCGTTGCGATGACCACCAGATCGGCACCCGAATCGATCGCCGCTTTGTAGCCATCGAGCCCGCCAAAGATCCTGTCCTCGGGAACGTCTACCCAATCATTAAACTGCTTTCTAAAACCGGCAACCCGGCTTTTGGCTTTCTCCACATTCACGTCGGCCACGGCGACGAGCTTGGTGTTTCCCTTGGTGTTTCTAATCTGGCTCACGGCACCGCTGCCACGGCCGCCACAGCCCACGAGCGCCACGCTTATCGTGTCGCCGACGGCAGCGTGCGCCACGCGTTCGATCGGAATCTGGCTCAGCACCGCACTTGCGGCGGCCAGTTTGGTGGAGGACTTTAGGAAATGACGTCGATTGACTTTGCTTTTAGGATTTTTTTTCATAGCAACAAATGGATGCACGAAGGAATGATTCCGTCGGTGGGAAAAGTCTAGCGAATTGGCAGTGGGTGGCAAGCCCCGATGAAATATAAAATGTAGTTCCCGAGCCAGCGGCCCGAGCTACAAGACCTAATCAACCGGCACGTCGTATTCCACCTCGTTGTTCCAGTAGGCTTTCATCTCCACTTGCGTGGGCAGTTTCAGCGGACGCACAATGCGCATGCCGAGGAACGTGGCGTCGGTGAGAAACCAAATGCTCTTGGGCAGTTGCGGATCCTGCTGTTTCCAATCGGGAGCAGAAAAAATCCGCGCTGCGCTGCGCAAGGTGCTTTTGGGATGTTTGAAATGGAACGACCCGCCCCGTGCCACGTGCGGATAAGGATTGGTGCCTTTCACCCACGGATTCACCAATGTGCCGCTTGCCGCTTTGTACGGCGCGTAGCCATCGAGTACCCATTCAAACACATTCCCGTGCATATCGTGCAAGCCCCACGGATTGGGGGATTTGAGGCCGATCTTGCGATAGCCGATATCAAAAGTGATGGGATCCGAAGTGTTGCTGCTATTCCAAGTTTTGGCATTCAGCGTGGCACGGTCGTCCTCATTGCCCCAGGAATACGCCGTGGTGGTGCCCGCGCGGCAGGCGTATTCCCATTCCGCCTCGGTGGGCAATCGATAAAAATTACCGGTTTTCATACTGAGCCACTCGCAGTATTTGTTGGCCGCGTGCTGCGTCATTGAAATGGCCGGATGCTGTCCCGTGCCCATTCCGAAATCCATGTTCACATAAGGATTGGTGGGAGTGGCCGTAGCATCCAAATAGAATTCATCCGTGCCCTTTTTCAGTTTGAGATTCCGCTTGTGATACATGAACTTGTTATAATCATCCCAAGTGACCTCGTGTTTGCCTATCCAAAAGGGTGACACGGTGACACGACGCTGCGGACCTTCGTTTTCATTGCGGCCTTTTTCGTCTGCGGGACTGCCCATCAGAAAGGTGCCGCCCTTGATGGGAACCATCGTGAAATCGGATAACGTGTTGGGGATCTTGTCCACGTAAGGCTTCATCTCCCCCTCAGCCACCGGCTTGTGTTTGGCCATGATTTTGGCGCGGATGGCATCGACAATTTTGGTTTCGTCCTCGCCTTTGATGGTTTTTTTCTTGGGCGTGAGCTGCAAGCCATCCGGCCACGTGGCACCTTGGTCAATCCACAACGCAATCAGCGCGATCTCCTCTTTCGTGGGCCGCTGTTCTTTTTGCTTGGGCGGCATCACTTCCTCGTCATCCAAGGGCAACGTCATCGATTCCCAAACCATACTTCGCTCGTGATCCCCCGGCCGAATGCGCCGCCCTTTGAGGGCTTTCTCTTTGATGTCGAGTTGATAGCCACCGCCGTGCTCTTCCGCTTCTCCCTCGCGGTGGCAGCCCACGCAGTTGTACTCAAGGATCGGCTTGATCTGCTTCACGAAATCCACCTTAGCCGGTTCGGCCGGTACGGCAGGCACGGCGGGTTTGCCCGCATTGCCATCCACCGGCTTATCCTCATTGGCCCCCGTGGCGCAGGCAATCAACAACGCCAATCCAATCACTCCAAAAACGCGTAAAAACATGTGGCGGCCAATGAAGCGAATTGCCGAGAAAAAGTCAATCTTGTGAAGCCATTTACTCCGTCAGCAAATTATCTTTTACCAACGCGCGCGCGTCCTCAATGGGATCGGCACTCACGGCGATGACGCCCCAATCACCGCCGCGTTGGACGATGCGGATGCTGTGGACGGTGACGCCCGCATCGAGAAACCGTTTGGCCACGCGGGCCAGCGCGCCGGGTTCATCGCGGACGCGCACGAGCATGGCGTCTTCGCTCACAGCGTTCCAGCCGCCGTCGCGCAGCACTTGCAATGCGCGGTTGTAATGATCCACCGAAAGCGTCACCACGTCGGTGCCGTTGGCTTCCTCGGCATCGAGCGATTCGATGTTGATGTCGTTTTCGCCGAGCAAAGCGGCAATCTCGGCGGTCACGCCGTCGCGACTTTCGGTGACTATGGAAATGAGTTTCATAACTAGACAGGGTTAGCGGCAATGTCGGCCACGATGCGGTCGATGCGGTCGCGATCCACGTGGGGCATCACCATTATGTGCGCAATGTCTTCTTCCACGGCGAGTTGCCATTTATCGAGCACCACGGTGGAGGGTTTGGGAAGCACCACGGTAATGGCATACGGATTGCGCCACGCGGCCACTCCGATGGCGTTGAGTT
>DQLO01000323.1 GCA_015660155.1 Verrucomicrobiota bacterium | reverse complement strand
TCTCGAGACGTGCGAGGTGGGGTTGGTGGAGCGCCGTGTGCGGTTGCAGAGTTTGCTCGATGAATTGGATCTCACGGCCCTCGCCCACAGCAAGGCGTACCAATTGAGCGGCGGCGAGAAGCGGCGGCTGGAAATCACCCGCGCGCTGGTGACGAGCCCGCAGTTGCTGTTACTGGATGAACCCTTCGCGGGCATCGATCCCATTGCGGTTTATGAAGTGCAGAAAATTGTGCGCCGATTGCGCGAACGCGGCCTTGGGATTCTCATCACTGATCATAATGTGCGCGAGACGTTGAAGCTGGTGGATCGCGCGTACCTCATCCATCAAGGCCGCGTGTTGCTGGAAGGCGATGCGGAATTCCTTGTCAACGACTCCCAAGCACGCGATATTTACCTCGGCCCTGAATTCAACATTTGATATGCCGCAGCCCAAAATAACCGTCGAGCAGTTTTACGTGGACAACGCCTCCGCGCTGGGATTGCGATTGCTCGCCGGCGCGGATGGGCTCAAGCGCGCCATCAAAGAACCCACCGTGAATCGCCCCGGCTTGGCGCTGGCGGGGTTCACCAAATACTTCGCCATCAATCGCCTGCAGGTGATGGGCTCGGCGGAGGTGACTTATCTCAAATCCCTCGCGCCCGAAGTGCGCGCGGAACGCTACGCGGAAATTTGCAGCCATCGTATTCCGTGCATCGTTTACTCGCGCAACCTCAAGCCGGATGCGGCATTACTGAAAATCGCCGAGCAGGAAAACATCCCGGTCTTTCGGTGTCCGCTGATTACGATGAAATTTATCAACCGCGCCACGCTGGCGTTGGAGGACTTGTTTGCACCGCGCGGCCAAGTGCAGGGCAGTATGGTGGATATCCTTGGCGTGGGCGTCATCATCAAGGGCGACAGCGGCATCGGCAAAAGCGAGTGCGTGCTTGCACTCGTCGAGCGCGGCTACAGCCTCGTGGCTGATGATGTCACCAAAGTAAAATTGCTTGATGGCCGCGAAGTCATTGGCACCAGCGCCAGCATCACGCGTAATCATATGGAAGTGCGCGGCATCGGCATCATTGATGTGGGAATGATGTTTGGCGTGAAAAGCATCCGCCATGAAAAACAACTCGACCTCGTGGTTTCCCTGCAGGATTGGGACGAAGTGGAAGAAATCGATCGCCTCGGAATGGAGGATATAACCACCGAAGTCCTCGGCACACAAATCCCGCATATCACCATTCCCGTGCGGCCGGGGCGCGATATTGCGCGGCTGGTTGAGGTGGCAGCCTTCCAAGGCAAACTCAAGAGCACCGGCTATAATGCCGCCGAAGAACTCAATAAACGCCTAATTGCGCAGATGAATCCGGATAAGCCGGAATAATTCCTCGCCAAACCGGCGGCCATCCCCGAAAATCGTCACCGCCTGTCACCTATGGAATCAAATGGCCATAATGAATCTGTCATCCGGGAGTTGATTATTTCCAATCAATCCGGAATGCACGCGCGTCCCGCTGCCACTTTCGTCAAGATGGCCAACAAATTTAAGGCTGAAATTACCGTCACCAAAGATGGCGACAGCGTGAACGGCAAAAGCATCATGGGCCTCATGACATTGGCCGCTGCAAAGGGCACGCGGTTGGTCATCGAGACTTCCGGCGACGATGCCGAGGACGCCGCCGATGCCATCCAGTCCTTGATCGAAGGAAAATTCGGCGAAGCTTGAGCCTATGCGCGAGGATCTCCAGCACGCCGTGAAGCTGGCCCGCATCGAGCTCACCCCCGAAGAGGAAGCGCGCCTTGGCTCGCAGCTCGGCGACATTCTCAAGTACATCGACAAGCTCAACGAACTGGACGTCAAAGGCGTCGAGCCAACCGCCCACGCCGTGCCGCTTACCAACGTGCTGCGCGAAGATCAGCCGGGCAAATCCCTTTCCCACGAAGCCGCGATGCGCAACGCGCCGCAAACCGCCAACGGACTTTTCATCGTGCCCAAAATCGTCGAGTGACTATGCCGCACACACTCACGATTTCGCAGCTGACCGACAAGCTGGCCCAAGGCGAATTGACCTCGCGCGAGGCCACCCAAGCCTGTCTCGATCGCATTGCCGCTGTGGACGGCCAACTCAACGCCTTCCTCAGCCACGACCCCGAAGACGCGCTGGCCCAAGCCGATGCCGCCGATGCGGCCCGTGCTGCCGGAGAAATCAAACCACTGCTTGGCGTGCCCATTGCGATGAAAGATGTCATCGCCGTGAACGGTCATCCGCTCAATTGCGCCAGTAAAATTCTTGGTGATTTCAATAGTCCTTACGACGCCACCGTCACCCAAAAATTGTGCGAAGCCGGCGCCGTGATTTTTGGCCGCGTGAACATGGATGAGTTTGCGATGGGCAGTTCCACGGAAAATTCCGCCTTCGGCCCCTCGCGAAATCCGTGGGACACCGGCCGCATCCCCGGCGGCTCCAGCGGCGGCAGCGCCGTAGCGGTCGTCGCCGATGAATGCATCGCCTCGATTGGCAGCGACACCGGCGGCTCCATCCGCCAACCCGCTGCGCTCTGCGGATGCGTCGGCCTCAAGCCCACTTATGGCCGCGTGAGCCGCTACGGCCTCGTGGCGTTTGCGTCGTCGCTGGATCAAATTGGCCCTCTTACCAAAGACGTTCGTGATGCCGCGATTATGCTCGGGGTCATTGCCGGCGAAGACCAACGCGATTCCACCAACGTCCCCGAGCCCGTGCCCGATTACACCGCCGCACTCACCGGCGACATCAAGGGCCTGAAAATCGGCTTGCCCAAGGAATACCAAGTCGACGGCCTCGACCCCGAAGTCAAAGCTGCCACGGACGCCGCCGTTGCTGAATTGGAAAAACAAGGCGCGGAAGTAAAAGAGATTTCTTTGCCGCACACCGAATACGCCATTGCCACCTATTACATTATCGCCACCGCCGCGGCCTCGGCCAATCTTGCCCGCTTCGAGGGCGTCCGCTACGGCGCGCGCGTGGATGGCGCGAGCCCCGAACAAATGAACCGCGCCACCCGCGGCGCTGGTTTTGGCGAAGAAGTTAAACGCCGCATCATCCTCGGCACGTACGTTTTGAGCAGTGGCTATTACGACGC
This sequence comes from Verrucomicrobiota bacterium, assembly GCA_015660155.1. Taxonomy (GTDB): domain Bacteria; phylum Verrucomicrobiota; class Verrucomicrobiia; order Limisphaerales; family UBA1100; genus JACNJL01. The sequence continues at coordinate 8,503 of DQLO01000323.1, read as the reverse complement.
CTATTATCTGCGCGCCCAAAAAGCCCGCACCCTCATCCGTCAGGATTTTCTCAACGCCTTCAAAGAAGTCGACCTTATCGCCAGCCCGACCACCCCTACGCCTGCATTTAAGATTGGTGAGAAATCGGGCGACCCGTTGCAAATGTATCTCTCCGACATCTTCACCATCTCCTGCAACCTCGCCGGCCTCTGCGGCATCAGCGTGCCCTGCGGGTTTTCCAAAGAAGGATTACCTTTGGGATTGCAACTCCTCGGCAAACCCTTTGGTGAACCCAACCTCCTCCGAGCCGCTCACGCCTACGAACAGGCTACCGATTGGCACACCAAACGACCGCAACTTGCCTAATGGAATATGAGGCAGTCATAGGTTTAGAAACGCACGTGCAGCTTCGTACGCGCACGAAGATGTGGTGTGGGTGCGTGAATGAATATGGCGCGGAGGCGAACACGAATGTGTGCCCGGTGTGTCTCGGATTGCCGGGAGTGTTGCCGGTGCCCAATGCGGAGGCATTACGGAAGACGGCGCTGACGGGGATGCTGCTGAATTGCAACGTGCCATCGTACGCGAAGTGGGATCGGAAAAATTATTTCTATCCGGATAACCCCAAGAATTATCAGCTCACGCAGTTGGATTTTCCTTCAACGATTGAAGGGTTTGTGGAGTTTGAATTTGGCGATGGCACGGAGCGCGTGCGCATCAATCGCGCGCATCTCGAGGAAGACGTGGGCAAGAGTACCCACTTTGCCGATCACAGCGGCGTGGATTTCAATCGCGCGGGCGTGCCGCTTTTGGAAATTGTCACCGAGCCCGACCTCACCGGGGCCGACATGGCCTATGAATATCTCAACGCCCTCAAGGCCATTCTCGAGTACGGCGGCGTGAGCGATTGCGATATGGAAAAAGGACAGGTGCGCTGCGATGTAAACATCAGCGTGCGACCGATCGGCCAAACTAAATTGGGCGAAAAAATTGAAATCAAAAACATGAACTCCTTCAGCGGCGTGCGCCGCGCGGCGACTTACGAAATTGAACGCCAAATCGGCGTGCTGCGCGAGGGCGGCACATTGATACAGGAAACGCGCCGCTGGGATGACGCCGTCGGCGTCACTGAAAGTATGCGGACGAAGGAAGACGCGCACGACTATCGATATTTTCCCGATCCCGATTTAATGCCGCACGCGCCCTCGGAAGAATGGCTGGCCGAGATCCGCGCCTCGGTGATGGAACTGCCGCTCGCCCGCAAGCAGCGCTTGATCGCGGATTACCATTTGCCGGCGAGTGACGCGGAAGTGTTCGTGGGGGACGCGGCGTTGGGTGATTATTTTGAGGTTGCGGCGAAGGGCGCAAAAAACCCCAAGGCTGTGGCCAACTGGGTGATGAACAATTTGCAGGCGAAGCTTACTGAAACCGGAGGCTCGGTAGCCGATCTGAATTTCGAGGCATCGGCCGTCGGCGAATTGGTGGGGCTCGTCGAAGGCGGTCAAATCAGCAGCAAGATTGCGCAGGACGTGTTCGTGGAAATGTTCGAGAGCGGCAAATCGCCGACGACTATTGTGGAGGAAAAAGGGCTGTCGCAAGTGAGCGATTCCGGCGAATTGGAGGCATTTTGCAACGAAGCCATTGAGGCCAATCCCGGGCCTGCCGAAGATTTTCGGAATGGCAAAGAGGCGGCGCTGAATTTTTTGAAAGGGCAGGTGATGAAGGCCAGTCGCGGGAAAGCGAATCCGCAAATGGTGGGCGAATTACTCAAGAAAATTTTGGGCTCGTGATTTTTTACCACAGAATCTTCGTGGTCAATTCGTAATGCTTTCGAACATCCAATCCGTCCACTTCATCGGCATCTGCGGCACCGCGATGGCCTCGGTGGCGGCGGCTTTGTTGGAGCGCGGCGTGCGGGTCACCGGCTCGGATGCGAATGTGTATCCGCCGATGTCCACGTTTCTGGCCGAGCGCGGCATTGAGGTGCGCGAAGGCTATCGCGAGGAGAATCTTAGTGACGCGCCGGAGTTAGTCGTTATCGGCAATGCCATTAGCCGTGGCAATCCGGAAGCCGAAGCGGTGCTGGAACGCAAGTTGCGCTATTGTTCGCTGCCGGAATTGCTGAAGGAAACTTTCATTCGCGGCAAGCGCTCCATTGTGATTGCCGGCACGCACGGGAAAACGACGACGACTTCGATGCTCGCCTGGGTTTTTGAGCATAATGGCCTCAACCCAAGTTATCTCATCGGTGGCATTCCAAATAATTTTTCGCAGGGCGCGCGCTTTACGGACAGCGAATGGTTCATCATCGAGGGCGACGAATACGACACGGCGTTTTTTGATAAGCGCAGCAAGTTTATTCATTATCTGCCGGAAGTGGCGGTGCTCAATAATCTTGAGTTTGACCACGCCGACATTTTTGAAAACCTCGCGCAAATCCAAACCAGTTTTCGCCGTTTCATCAATTTAATTCCACGCAACGGACTGCTCATCGCCAATGGCGACGACGCGAACATCGCGCCTTTGTTGGGAATCAATCATTGTCCGATTCTGCGCTTCGGATTAAGCGACGCGGACGACTTGCGGTTTTCTGAAGAAGGTTCGCGCTTCACGCTCAATGAGGCAGAATTTGCGCTGCCGCTTTTTGGTGAGTTGAATGTCTGCAACGCGCTCGGGGTAATCGCCGTGGCGCGGCATTGCGGATTGACTGATTCACAAATCCAATCTGCGTTCGCTTCGTTTGAGGGTATCAAGCGACGGATGGAAGTGCGCGGCGAAGCGCGCGGCGTGATGGTGATTGACGATTTCGCCCATCACCCCACCGCCATCCGCGAAACGCTCAAGGCGTTGAAAGCACGTTATCCGAGCCGCCGCATTTGGGCGGTGTTCGAGCCGCGCAGCAACAGCACACGGCGCAGTGTTTTTCAGGACGACTTGGCTGCTGCCTTTGGTGATGCGGATGAAGTCGTCGTCGCGCAAGTGGCGCGTTTGGAGCAAATCCCCGAGGCCGAGCGGCTGGACGCGGAGCGATTAATGACCGACATCCAAAGCCACGGCGCGAAGGCCGCGTATTTGCCGGACGTGGAGGCCATCGTAAATCACGTGACCACCCAAGCTGCGGAAGGCGATGTGGTGTGCGTGCTCAGCAACGGCAGCTTTGGCGGCATCCACGAAAAACTACTGGCGGCGCTCAGGGCTTAGCGGGTTTCTGTTTCGGAGTGCGCTCGATGGCGCTGAGCAATCGTTGTTTCAGTTTTCTGTAAATCTCCACGTTCACTTTTTCGAGATGCTGTTTGGCGTCCTCAAAATGGTTGGTCTCGATATTCACGATGGCCATTTGCAATTCCGCCCAGCCGCGCTCGTCGTCGGTGGTGGCGAGGGTGGCGGCATGTTGCCATGCGGCGAGTGTCTCCTTGCGGGGAAGGGGTTTGAAGTGGTGATGGGTCTCGGCGAGGTCGGCGGCAATTTCGAAATTGTTCGGATCCAAACGCAAGGCCTCGGTAATTTGTTTCAACGCTTTCTCGGTGACTTTGCGCGGCGTGAGTTTCAAGTGCGCGGAGGCTTCCTTTTGAAACAGCGACAACGCAATGGCGTAGTTGTGGCGGTACAGCGGCGCGCGCGGTGCGAGTCGGATGGCTTTTTGATATGCCTCCAACAGTTCGCCCACGCGCGCGTGGCGGCCGGATTCCACGGCGAGTGTGCCGAGGTGGGTTGCGATGTTGTTTTGCACGGCGGCGTTGAACGGGGCGAGTTTGGCGGAGACCTTCAGCTCGCGCAGCGCGCCTTGTTGGTCATCGAGATGAGCGAGGAAACTCCCGTACGCGGCGCGCGCGCGCGCGTGGTTCGGGTATTTTTCTATAAAGGCGAGGTAGAGTTTTCGCACGCGGTCGAGCCGCATACGAATGCGCTGGGCAAGGCGGTCGCGCCGGATGGGATCGGTGCGGATGAAGGTGTTGTTTTCCTCAATCCATTTGGCCACCTCGGTAATGGCGGTGTTGTCCGCGGTGAAAATCGATTGCAATTCTGATTCCAGGGAGCGCGGGGCGGGGCGCGTTTTGTCGACGATTGGCGGGGTGGGAACGGGTTGTGTTTTGGGAGGGGTTGAAGAGCTTATGCTTTTGATCCAAGCACATCCGTTTCCGCCGAGAAGGGCGATCAATAGCAATGGCAAAATTCCACGAATCGTTGGCACGCCGCTTTCATAGCATTCAGCTTGCGTGCTGGCAATGGCGTGGGTGCTTTGGCAAACTGGACGGATGAGCTTGGAAGATCACATTGGGGATGTGTGCCGCAAGGCGCGTTTGCAAACTGAAACCCCGATCGCGGAAGCGGCCTCAATGGCGGGGTTGACGGAGGCGCAGTTGAAGGAGTGGGAAACGGAAGGGAAAATTCAAGCGACGGTGAACGTGCCGGCGTTGGCGGAGCGGTTGGGGTTGGATGCCGCCAAGGCCGTGCGCGTGGCGAAGGGCTGGGAGCCTCAAGGGGTTGACATTTCTCGTTGGAGCGAATTGCGCGTGGTCACCACGGCGGAGGGGTTTGAGGTAAATAGTTTTATGGCGTGGGATGTGGGCACGCGCGTGGCGGCGATTTTTGACACGGGTTGGTTTGCGGATGATTTGTTTCGCATCGCGGAAGAGAACGAGTTGAAGGTGCAGCATTTATTTATCACGCACATGCACGGCGATCATGTGGCGGCGATTGGCGAGGTGCGCAAGCAGTGGCCGGAGATTGAATTGCACTCGAACAATTCCGGCGCGCCGGAGCGCAGTCGCGTGGTGCCGGGCGAGGCGGTGGCGGTGGGCGGCTTGTCGGTCACCGCGCGCCTCACGCCGGGGCATGCGGAGGATGGGGTGACGTTTGTGATCGAAGGCTGGCCGGACAATGCGCCGTCGGTGGCGGTGGTGGGGGATGCGATTTTTGCCGGCTCGATGGGTAAGGATTTTAACACGCCGGAATTGGCGCGGGCAAAAGTGCGTGATGAAATTTTAACGCTGCCGGGCGATACCTTAATTTGTCCCGGCCACGGGCCGCTCACCACGGTGGCCGAGGAGCAATCGAACAACCCCTTCTTTTAGCCTGTTTTCCGTAAATTGAATTGACCGCACAATGGCGCGTTGCTAGTTTGCGCGCCCGAAATCGATGCAACCCAAGCGACATACCATCTCCGTCCTTATGGAAAACACCTTCGGCGTGCTCACGCGCGTGGCGGGGATGTTCAGTGGGCGCGGCTACAACATCGATTCGCTCAACGTGGCGCCTACGCACGATCCCGAAGTGTCGCGGATGACGATCGTGACCCGAGGCGATGATGCCACGGTGGAGCAAATCGTGCGTCAGCTCAACAAGTTGGTAAATGTTTTGGAGGTTACGGACTTCCGCGATTACGAGTACATCGATCGCGAATTGGTTTTGGTGAAGGTGAAAGTGGATGGCAAACGGCGTTCGGAGGTGATGCAAATTACTGATATTTTCCGCACCAAAATCGTGGACGTCCAGCCGAAGAGCATGACCATCGAAGTCACCGGCAACGAAACGAAGGTGACAAAATTTATTGAGTTGATGGAAAACTTTGGTGTGCTCGAGCTTACTCGCACGGGCAAAGTGGCGCTATCGCGCTAATGAACTCATCGTTTTTTAAAAATATAATGCCAGCAAAAGTATACACAGACAAAGATGCGAACCTGAAAAATTTCAAGGGCAAAACTCTTGCGGTGCTCGGATTCGGCAGCCAAGGCCACGCGCACGCGCTCAATCTCAAGGAGAGCGGATGCAAGGTCATCATCGGCCTTTACAAAGGCAGCAAGTCGCGCCGCGTGGCGAAGCAAAAAGGATTCAAGGTGTTCGACACCGCCGAAGCCGTGCGCCGCGCCGACATCATTATGGTCGCCTTGCCGGATACCAAACAGGCGGCGTGTTACAAGAAGGACATTGAACCTAATCTTTGCAAGGGGAAGACGCTGTTGTTTTCTCACGGTTTTTCCATTCACTTTGAAACCATCGTGCCGCCGAAGAATGTGGACATCATCATGGTGGCGCCCAAGGGGCCGGGCCACATTGTGCGTCGGCAATTCTTGGAAGGGAAGGGCGTGCCGGCCTTGATTGCCATTTTCCAAAACCCCTCGCGCAAGGCAAAGAAGATCGCGCTGGCATGGGCCAAGGGCATTGGCGGAACGCGCGCGGGCGTTTTGCAAACGACCTTCAAAGAAGAAACGGAAACTGATTTGTTCGGCGAACAAACCGTGTTGTGCGGTGGTGTTACTGCGCTCGTCCAAGCCGGCTACGAGGTGCTTGTGGAAGCGAATTACCAACCGGAGATGGCGTACTTCGAGTGCCTGCACGAGTTGAAACTCATTGTGGATTTGATGAACGAAGCCGGCATCAGCGGGATGCGGTTTTCCATTTCCGAGACCGCCAAATGGGGTGACGTAAGCGTGGGGCCGAAGATTATCGACGCCAGTGTGAAGCGCCGAATGAAGATCGCGCTCAAGGAAATCCAAAACGGCAAGTTCGCCAAAGGTTGGGTGAAGGAGTACGAAAGCGGCTACAAGCGTTACAACAAGTTGATGAAAGACGGCGAGAAACACAACATCGAGAAAGTGGGTGCCCGCTTGCGGGGCCTAATGCCGTGGATGAAAAAACGCCGCGTGGGTGGCGCTCAAGCGGCTTATTAGTAACGCTTTCCCGCGCGCGGCGTCTGTTCTGATGCATATGCGTGGGAATAATAAACGCTCGCTATTTCGGCCATTGTCCGGTAAGTTGACTCACATGAGTGGGGGGCGATTTCTATTAATACTAACAACAACCGTGTGGGCGGTTGGGATGGCGTGGGCACAGGATGCCCCGCCGACGCGTGAAAACACAACGACCAACGCCCCTTCGGCGAGCACCAACATAACCGCCACCAGCACAAATATTCTGCCGCAGGTGGTGGGGCCGGAATTGAAGCCGTTGGAAATTATTCCGGAAAAGCCAAAGGATGATGGTGCCCTTGAGGCAGCGCGCCAAGAGGCCAAGATAAAAGCACTGAAAGAATTTGGGGTGATCGTTCGGAAAGATCCGTTTCGCCTGAAACCGCCGCCCAAAATTGAAAAACCCGCCGAAATTGAGGTGTTCATCCCAGTCGGGGCACCGCAGCTTCAGGGCATTTCCACCTTCTACAATCCCCCAAAAGCCGTGTTGCGAATGAGCAAAGCCGGCGGCGGAAAAGCCATGAGTGTTTTTCTTGGGCCGGAAGAATCCAAAGACGGCGTGGAAGTGATTAGCATCGATGTGGCCACCAGCACGGTGGTTGTAAAAGTGGGCGAAAACACATACGACCTCAAAATCGAAAAACCCAAATTTGCTTCCAAGCCAACTTCGAGCCGCGGCAGCCGCTATCCGTCACGCGGATCATCCGGTTCCGGCCGTCCGAGTAGTTCCGGGTCGCGTCCGAGTGGTTCGCGCCCCAGCACGCCCCCGAGAAAACCAGGCGGCCTCAAGCCCGTGCCCACGCGTCCGGATGCAAGTTTCCGCGCCACTCCCCCCCAATACGAATTGCCGGCCTTCAATGAAGCGGTGCAAAAACTCGCCGTGGAGCCTTCGCAAATTTCCACTCAACGTGAAATCATCAATGGTCAGTTGAACTACACTGTGCCCACGGATTTCCCGGTGAAGCTTCGCTAATCGTCCGTGCCGCACGGCGCAAGAATCGCATCGCGCATGCCGTGGATTATTTTTTTATCCGCCGGGCAAACCGTCGCCAACACCCCGCCCAGCTTCACCTCATCCTCGCCGTGCACAAAATAATACGGGCACAACCGCACGCGGCCGGCCATGGCCCTCGCCTCGCCCGATTTAAAATCAAACCACTCGTGCTCCACGCGCCTCGGCTTTTCGAAGCGCTGTAAAATCCACGGCGATGTCCCAAAGCCCGCGATGGATTCCTCCACGGCGGCTGCCCATTCTGACTGTGAAAGATCGTGCCCCAGTCGCACACTGCGCGCGCCCCACGCGCGTTCATTAAATCCGGAAAGCTTCAAAACCAACTGCCGCTCTTTTTGGGACAGCGTTGCCAGTTGCCGCCAGTCCGTAATATTCAGCCCCGGCAATGCTGCGTGGGGCGGTAGCGGCGCGGGATCCACCAACCAAGTTTGAGGAATAACCTGTTCGAGTTGGCGCATGAATTTGCCGCCCAATTCGCGTTGCCAAAATTCGCGTAAGTTGCGATTCCAAAAAAGTGCAAAGAGCATTTTTTCTTCCAAGTGCGCCTTGGGCGGCGGAGTGAGTTGGATTTGTTTTGCCGCGGCCTTTTCAAATAGCGCCGCGTGGGTCGGCACATTTTTCAGGTCGAACAATTCAAAAAAACGGTACGCTGCATCGCCCTCCGAAAAATCATTAAATCTAGTGTCGCGCACAGCAAAACGCTCGCCCGCCTGTTCGCACAACCATTCCATCTCCGGACGGTACGTGGCGGACTCTTCGGACACCATCACGTGCACCGATCCGTCACCACTAAAAATCCCGGAAAAGCCATCCACCATTCCG
>DQLO01000022.1 GCA_015660155.1 Verrucomicrobiota bacterium | reverse complement strand
CGCCGCGCTCACTGATGGCGAAGATTACGAGCTTCTCTTCACTGTTTCCCCCAAAGACGCCGTTGCCGTACTCGATGGTTGGAAGGCGCAGTTTACCAATACCCCGCTCCATTGCATCGGCAAAATCAACGACACCCCCGGCATCATCCTGCGCGATGATAAAGGTGCGCGCACTCTCTCGCTTCATGGCTACGATCATCTCCAACAGTCCTGAAGAAACGCACGCCCTCGGCAAATCGTGGGCCGCCGAGGCTGAACCCGGCTGGGTCATCGGCCTCGAAGGCGACCTCGGCGCGGGCAAAACCCAACTCGTCAAAGGCATCGCCCGCGGCCTCGGCATCACCGAGCCCGTCACTTCGCCCACGTTCACACTCGTGTGTGAATATGAAGGCAAACTACCGCTGCATCATCTCGATTTTTATCGACTAGAAAACGACGAGCAAATCCTCGCCGCCGGATTGGAGCCGTACTTCACGCCGGAAGGCATCACCGTCATCGAATGGATCAACCGCTGGACCGGCCCACGCCCCACGCATTACCGCCACGTCCTCATCACCCAAACCGGCGAAACCGAGCGCCATATCGAGTATGAAGATTCTAGCACTTGAATTCAGCAGCAACCGCCGCAGCGTCGCCATCGCCGATGGCTCGGACGTGCTCGCGCGCGTGGAAACAGATGACGTAAAAAAACCGCCCTTGACGCTCATCGACGAGGCCCTAAAAAATGCCAAACTCGACCCCGCCGCCATCGAGACCCTCGCCCTCGGCATCGGCCCCGGCAGCTACACCGGCATCCGCAGCGCCATCGCCACCGCCCAAGGCTGGCAACTCGCCCGCAACATCAACCTCCTCGCCATCGGCAGCGCGGAAGTGCTCGCCGCCACTGCCCGCACCAACGGTCACCACGGCGAAGCCCATTTCCTCATCGACGCCCAACGCCACGAATATTACCACACCACTTGGAACCTCACCGAAGAAACCCAAACCGAAGCCACTCCACTGAAAATCATCAGCGTCGTTGAAGCCTGCGATCTGGAAGCCTTCGGCCCGGACGCCGCTGGATTTCCATACTGCAAACCTCTGTTCCCTGACGCCGCTCGCCTCGCCCAACTCGCCGCCAACCGCACCGATTTCCAACCCGGCGAAACCATCGAACCAATCTACCTCCGCCCCATCGAATTCACCAAAGCCCCACCGCCAAGGCAGCTTGATTGAACATGGATATTCAGGATAAAAACCCATCCTGAATATCCTTGTTCACTCCATCCTAAAAACCCTGGCCCCCTTCACCCTCCAAACCCTGACTTCCCCGCGCCAGTCGCCGGTCGCCAGTTCCCCCTTCGGCCCCACTGCCAGCGCGTAAACCCAATCAGCGTGCGCCTTCCATTCGTGCAGCACCTTGTCGCTGTCGGCATCAATGATGCGGCCAATGCTCTCTTGGCCGATGGAAAAAATCCGCCGACCGTCCCGTGAAAACGCCACGGCAAAAACCGGCCCGCCGTGACCGCGCACGATGCGAACCATCCGCCCAATGGACGGCTGCCACACACGCACAGTTTTATCATCGCTTGCGGTAACACAAAACGCTGACACCGCGCCGGGCCGAAAGGCAACCGCGTGCACCGGCCCAAGGTGATTGCCAAATGAGCGCAGTAGTTTGCTGGTCAACACATCCCACGATTTCACCGTGCGATCAGCGCTGACGCTCACGAGCAATTTGCCGTCGGGCGCAAAGGCCAAACCGCGCACCGCTTTCGTGTGCCCCTCAAAGCGATTGGCCACACGGCCCTCGCGGCGCAAATCGAGCAACACCACCGAATTGTCCGCCCCGCCCGCCGCCAGTTTCCCGGATGGCCCAAACGCCACACACGTCGCCACGTCTTCAAACACATCCCATTTGCCACGAACTTTGCCGGACGGCCAATCGAGCAAATGCACGCCGCCAATATCGCCCGGCGTGCCACCGGCCACGGCGAGGGTTTTGCCATCGGCGCTGAACGCGAACGCCGTCACTTTGTCGAACGCGCAGAGAATTTTTCGCGGCTTGGAATCGGCCTCGAGTGCGCGCACTTCAATGGCGCGCGGGCGACTGATGAGCAAATGTTTACCATCCGGCGAAAACCGCAACGCAGTCACCGGCGCGGCTTGCAGCGCGAAGGCTGCAACAAAAAATGAGATTAATAATTTCACACCAGCCCGGGAATCATTCCCCCTTTATCCAAAATCTTCAGCGGACGCCCGCCGGGCGCGATGTATTCTTTATGCGGATCCACGCCCAAAAGTTTCAGCATTGTGTGAGCGACATCCTCTGGGCGCACCGGTGTATCCGTCGGCACTTCGCCGTGCGCGTCGGTGGCGCCGATGACTTGGCCGCCCTTCACGCCGCCGCCGGCGAAGCTCACAAAACCCGCGCGCGGCCAATGATCGCGTCCGGCGCGATTGTTGATTTTTGGCGTGCGGCCGAACTCGCCCATCAACACCACCAAAGTGCTGTCCAGCAAACCCCGCTCGCGCAAGTCCGTGAGCAACGTGGCGTAAGCACGATCCAGCGCGGGCAGTTTGCCGCTGCCGCGAAAGCGCGCGTCGGGCAGATTGCGCGCGATGTCCACATGCGTATCCCAGCCGCGATCCACGACCGTCACAAACCGCGTGCCCGCCTCCACCAATCGGCGCGCCAGTAAACAGCCTTGCCCAATACTTTTGCGGCCGTACCGATTGCGCACCGCGCCAGATTCCTTTTTCAAATCAAACGCCGATTTGGCCGCCGGCGAGCCGAGCAGTTTGTACGCCTGTTCATAAAATGCATCGCGCGCCAACGTCGCCGGACCTTCCTCCACCTCGCGCGAAAAATCATCGAGTGCCGTCAGCACGTTACGCCGACGCGCTTCCACATCGATGCTCACACCCAGCGGCGCGTTGAGGTCGCGCACGCGAAAGCCCGGCTTCGACGGATCGCCCCCCACCGCAAACGGCCCGTACGCACCCGGCAAATAACCCGCCTGCGAATACTCAATCGCCTGCGGCACAATGACATACGGCGGCAACGCGCGGCCAAAACCCGATTCCTTCGCCAACACACTGCCGAGGCTTGGGTAAGCGACCACCGGCGTCGGCCGATGCCCTGTCATCAAATAATGCCGACCGGTGTTGTGATTGCCAAGCTCATGAGTCAGCGACCGCACCAACGCAATATCGCCCATCACCTTCGCCGTCAGCGGCAAGTGCTCGCTGAGGCGCACGCCCGGCACTGCGGTGGGAATTGTGCCGAACGACCCACGCACTTCCTTCGGCGCATTGGGTTTGGGATCAAACGTATCGATATGCGACGGCCCGCCATCAAGCCAAATGAGAATGCACGAAGTCGCCTTCTTCGGCGAAGCCGCCAACGCCTGCCAACGCAACAAATCCGCCACGCTCATCCCCAACGCAGACAACATCCCAAGCTGCAAAAAATCCCGGCGAACAATGCCATCGCAGCGCGCAATTGAGTT
>DQLO01000166.1 GCA_015660155.1 Verrucomicrobiota bacterium | reverse complement strand
TTGAGCTGGGTAATCTCCACCACCTCCGCCAGCGCCAAGCCTTTCGCTTCACGTGCGTGTCTGAGTTGTTCGGCCACCGTTGCCACGCGATCAACCTAGCTCCCCGCACCGGCCATTGGCACAAAAAGTTATCCCAATGACATTGTGAACATTGGGTGAATTGATTCTGAATTTTTGAACCGCAAAGACGCCAAGAAAACCATTTCTGAAAAATCTTGGCGTCTTTGCGCCTTGGCGGTTCAGCCTTATTCCGTGCCCGCAACATTTACAATGTCCGCGAATTCCGGTAGGTTTCCCCGCCAAGTGAGCAAGGCAACCCTTCACGCACTGGGCACGGGCGATGGCTGGGCCGGCGGATCGCGCGGGCACTCGGCATTCGTTTACCGGCTGGGCGGACGCACGCTGCTGGTCGATTGCGGCGAGCCGGTGAGCCGCCGACTGCGTGCCGCCGGCATTGCGCCCGATGATCTCGATGGCATTCTGCTAACCCATCTGCACTGCGATCACGTGGGCGGATTTTTTATGTTGATGCAGGGGTTTTGGCTGGAGAAACGCACCCGGGATTTGACCGTGCATATGCCCGCCGAAGGCCTCGAACCCGTGCGCCGGATGCTCGATGCCGCCTTTATTTTCCGCGAACTGATGCCCGCCGCGCTGGATTTCGCCCCGCTCACCGCTGGCGAGCCATTGCAAATCGGCCAAGTAAAAATCACCCCGCACCCCACCACGCATCTCGAAACTTTGCGTGAACATTTTCAGGAAAAATATCCGCAAGGCTTTGAGGCGTTCAGTTTTATATTGGAAACCGAAGACACCCGCATCGCCCACAGCGGCGACATCGGTGGCGCAGCCGACCTCGATCCATTGCTCGCCCAGCCGCTCGATCTCTTCTGCTGCGAACTCGCCCACGTGGAGCCCACTGAACTCTTCGCCCTCCTCGCCACCAAAAAAATCGGCCACGTCTGCTTCACCCACCTCTCCCGCCAACACCGCGAAAATCTTGAAGCCCTGAAAACCCAAGCCACCGAGGCATTGGGGAAAATGAAGGTAACGTTTTTGGAAGACGGGGATTTGATTGAGATTTCCGATTGACGATTGGTTTTCCCCTCAACCCCCGGGCCACCGGCCCGGGCTACAACCCTCAACTGCGGCCAGCGGCCGCTACCGGCTCGACTGCATCAGGATCAAATCCTTCTTGTGTCGTTCGTTGTCCGCGCGCATTCGGGTGGACATTTTGGCGGCGAGGGCACTGAGGAAGGGCGTGGCGATTTCGGGTTGTTGATCCACGAGGCGCTCGAATTCCTTGGCATCGATCTTGAGCAACACGCCGTCGCTATTGGCCACGATGTCGGCGCTGCGTTTGCCGCGGTCGAACAGTGAAATTTCGCCAAACACTTCGCCCGCCTTCAGCGTGGCGAGTAGCGTCTCCTTGCCGCCCACCATTTTGCGCACACGTACCACGCCTTCGAGCAGCACAAACATCGCGTCGCCCACGTCGCCTTCGTTCACGAGGATTTCGAACTTCGCAAACTTTTGCACTTCCATGCTTTGCGCGAAGCGGCCGCGTTGTTGGTCGCTCATCCCCTTGAAAATTTCCACCCCTTCCAGCGTGCCCACGGGAACGCCGGGGATGAGTGGGCTGTGCACGATGGTGCCGGGCTTCATCAAGCCCGCCGCCTTTTCAAAAAATAGGCCGAGCTCGGGCAACTCGCCGGCGCGCGCCCATTGCTCGGTGTCTTCCAGATAAATCCAAATCGCATCGGTCACGCGCGCCTCGCGAATCCATTGGGTGAGCGTTGGGAAATCGATGGGGCCGTAGACCACGTCATCCGCGGCCCACACCTTGTAAGTTCGATTCGACGCCATCGCCATCGCGGTCAAGTTACGCCGAGGAGGGTGGGATGGAAAGGGGAATTTGGTAGGGACGCCCCTAAACCAACTCCGGCACGCCTTGGCCTCGGCCGTCGGCGCCGCCTCCGTCGAGGTCGATTAGGATCTCGCGGGGTTCGTGGCCTTGGGCGGGGCCGACGATGCCGCGGTCTTCGAGCTCGTCCATAATGCGCGCGGCGCGAGTATAGCCGAGGCGCAGGCGGCGTTGCAGTTTGGAGACGCTGGCTTTTTGCTCGCTGCGGATCACCTCGATGCATTGCTGGATGAGATCTTCATCCTCGCCGCTGATGGCCGAGCCGGCCAGCGCGGGTTTGGAAAGTTGCTGGGTGATGTCCACCTCAAACTTCGGTTTGCCTTGGCCGGTGATGAAGCTGACGATTTGTTGCACCTCTTCATCGGTGACCAGCGGCCCTTGCGCGCGGATGGGCTTGGGCGCGCCGGGCGGTTGATAGAGCATATCGCCTTTGCCCAAAAGTTTCTCCGCGCCCATCTCATCGAGGATAACGCGGCTGTCGATTTTTGAGGCCACCTGAAACGCGATGCGGCTGGGGATGTTGGCTTTGATGACGCCGGTGATGACTTTCACGCTGGGGCGCTGGGTGGCCACGATGCAGTGGATGCCGGCGGCTCGGGCCATTTGGGTGATGCGCGCGATGGCGTTCTCCACCTCGGCGGGCGCGGTGAGCATGAGGTCGGCCAGCTCGTCGATGACCACCACGATGTAGCTGAGGCGATCGGGGATTTCGATTTCCTCATCGCGTGGCACTACGATTTCCTCATCGATCTCCACGGCGAACCCTTCGGAACTGCCGCGCTCGCCGTCAAAGAGCGTCATCTGCGGCTCCGGCGGCGCGGGCGGTTTGTCGCGGCGGCGGTTATTAAAGGAGTGGATGTTCTTCACATTTTCCTTCGCAAAAATTTTGTAGCGCTTTTCCATTTCCGAAACCACCCAGCGAAGGGCGAGGATGACTTTTTTGGGATCGGTCACCACCGGCATCGCGAGGTGCGGCAGGGTGTTGTACATTTGCAGCTCCACCACTTTGGGATCGATCATCACCAGCCGTAATTCGTCCGGCGAAAATTTGTAAAGCAGCGAAGCGACGATGCCATTCATACACACGCTCTTGCCCGCGCCGGTGGCGCCGGCGATCAATAGGTGCGGCATCTCGGCGAGATCGGCCACGATGGGTTTGCCGTAAACATCTTTGCCGAGGGCCACGGGCACTTTGGCTTTGCTATTTTTCCACTCATCGCTTTCGAGCAAATCGCGCATGATGACTTTCGTCTTGATGCGGTTGGGCACTTCGACGCCCACGGTGCTTTTGCCGGGCACGGGGGCGAGGATGTTAATGCGTTCGGCCTCGAGCGCGGCGGCGATGTTGTTGGTGTAGGTGGTGATTTTTTCCATCTTCACGCCGGGCGCGGGATGCAGCTCGAAGCGCGTAATGGTCGGCCCTTTCGTGATGTCGCCCAGTGCGACTTCCACGCCGAATTGTTTGAGCGTTTGCTGGATGATAATGGCGGCGGCTTTGAGCTCCTCGGTGGAGTCGACGGGGTTGGCAATAAATTCGGGTGCCTGGAGAAATTCGACCGGCGGCAGCTTGTAATTCTCAATCATCGGCCCGCGCGCCACGGCGGTGGGCTTGGGGCGTTTGGCTCGTTTCGGCTTAGCGGGGCCGGTGCTGGAAATGGCGGGGGCGATGTGGACGCTAGGCTCGGTGTCGTCCTCCGAGCCGCCTAGAATATCTTCCGCAGTGGCCACGGCGTGATCGGCTTGATCTTCCGCCTTGGCGTCGGGGTTTGCGGTGAGGTCTTCGTCCTCGAACACTGTCTCCGGCAACACCTCCACGGCGATGGCCACGGTGAAAATTTCTGCTTTTTGGGCGACGCCTTCCAACACAAACTCGCCCAGCAGCCGCACTTCGTATTGCGGTTGGCTGATGAGATCCTGCTGGATTTTTCCCGAAACCGCCACGCCACCGACCGGCGCGTATTTCTCGATGCGCGAGGCGATGTTCACGCCGTCGCCAAGAATGTCGTTGCCCTCGCGCACCACATCGCCCTGATGAATGCCGATGCGCAGCTCAAGGTGCTCCACGCCGAGGACCTTCGCCTGAATGGCCAGCGCGCACTCAACGGCACTGAGCGAGCTGTCGAAGCTCAACAACAGGCCATCGCCGATTTCCTTGAGCCATTCGCCATCAAACTGTTTGACCAATGGCTTGAGCAAGCGGCGTTGTTTTTTAAGGAGCTTCAACGCCGCCTTTTCATCGCGATTGGCGAGGCTGGAATAATCCACGATATCCGTGAATACAATCGCGGCCAGTTTGCGGCGCGGTTCCGTGGCGTCGTCGGCGTCTTCCACCGCTACCTTGGGGCGCGTCTGCGGTTGGCTGAGGTCGATAATGTTTGGCTCCTCACGAGTGACGCCAATGGGCATCGCTTGGGCGGCGTCGGCCAACTCCTTTTGCAAATCCGCCACGCGCTGTTGGAGGTCCGACTCGCGTTGGTTCAGCTCAATCTCTTCGTTGGCCAACGGTTGCGAGCGATCCACTTTGCGTTGCTTCCATTTTTCGCGCGCCGCCTTGAGCCATTCCTTGAGTTGAAAATTTGTGAGGTACAGCAAGCTCACCATATAAATCGCCAACAACAACACCGTGGCGCCCGCCGTGCCCACGTGTTGGAAAATTCCTTTGTGCAGCAGCAGCCCCACGTAGCCGCCGGCGTCCACGGTGTTCAGGCTTTGCGCCAACCCGCCGAACAGCCCCGGATACAAACTCAGCCCCGCCGCCCCCGCCAGCACTAATGCCACCGCCCACGGCCAACGCCG
>DQLO01000217.1 GCA_015660155.1 Verrucomicrobiota bacterium | reverse complement strand
GCCCCGCTGCTCATCCTCGACGAAGCCACCGCCAGCGTGGACACCGCCACCGAGCGTTTAATCCAGGAAGCCCTCGAACACCTAATGGAAGGCCGCACCAGTTTCGTAATCGCCCACCGCCTCAGCACCATTCGCAAAGCCGACCAAATCTTAGTTCTAAAGAACGGCGAAATAATCGAACGCGGCACCCACGAAACATTGCTGGAACAAAACGGCCTCTACGCGAAGCTCGCCCGCATCCAAAATACCACCTTCATCGAAGAAAGCTTCGAAAAACTTGAGGGCTGATGGTAGGGCGCGCTGCCCCGGCGCGCCTTGGCGGTTTCGGAGAAACCGCCCTACCTTAGCCCGTCACCAATTTATTCAACTCCGGATAATTGGTTTTTCCGGAACCGAGGACTGGGATTTCTTCGAGCACTTTTATTTCGCGGGGGGCGGCGAGGTTGGGCAAACCGGCGGCGGTGATGGCTTCGCGGATTTCGCTCAACTCGAGCGCGGCTTTGTTGGTGGCGGCGATGAGCTGCTCGCCTTTGTCGGCATCGGGACGGGCCACGATGGCGATGGCGCAGTCTTCGCCGTGTTGCGGGAAGGCGCCGGCCAACGCGTTTTCCACTGCGGTGAGGCTCACCATTTCGCCACTGATTTTCGCAAAGCGCTTGGCGCGGCCTTTGATGGTGATGTAGCGATCCTCATCCACGGTGACAATGTCGCCGGTGTCGTACCAGCCGCCGAGTTTTTGAAATTCCGCGTTGGGCTCGGCGTTGAGGTAGCCCTTCATAATGTTCGGGCCTTTGACAAATAACCTGCCCCCTTCATCGACGCCATCAACTTTCTCGAGCTTGTAATCCACGCCGGGGAACAGCCGACCCACCGCGCCCTCGCGGCTTTCGAGGATGGTGCTGGTGCTGAGCACGGGGCCGGTTTCGG
Organism: Verrucomicrobiota bacterium; assembly: GCA_015660155.1. GTDB lineage: Bacteria > Verrucomicrobiota > Verrucomicrobiia > Limisphaerales > UBA1100 > JACNJL01. Next base: position 3,271 of record DQLO01000217.1, on the reverse strand, counting down.
TAGCGCCGTAGCCTTCCATCAGGCTCACGCCAAACTTCCGCGCCCAAATGTCTCGCGTGGCTTCCTGAATTTTTTCCGCGCCGCAAATCACGTAGCGCAGCTCGGCAAAATCCGACGGTTGGCCGAAGCGCGCGTAGCCATTGAGAAATGTATTGGTGGCCAGCATCACCGTGCAATCGCGATCATAAAACACCGCTGGAATTTGCCGATACTTCAGTGGCGATGGAAACAGATAAACAAAATTGCCGCGCAACAGCGGCAGCAGCAAACCCGCCGTGAGCCCGAAGCTGTGAAACAACGGCAGGCAAGTAAAGAAGCGATCGGATTCTTTGAGGTCAATCACCGAGGCGCATTGGCGCGCGTTGGCGAGCAGATTGCGATGGGTCAGCTCCACGCCCTTGGGCACGCCCTCGGAGCCGCTGGTGAAGAGGACCACCGCCGTATCGGTGAACGGCGTGTAATGTCCCGCGAGCGGGTTGAGCTTGTGATTCAGCAGCGTGAAAATTTTGCTGAGGCCGGAAATGTTTTCGCGCACGTCCTCCAGATAAATCAACTCCACCCCCGCCGCCTCAAACGGTTCCGCCTCCAGCTTTGCTTTTTCCAAAAATGTTTTCGACGTGATGATCTGTTTGATGCCCGCCAACTCCGTGCACTGCAGCATCGTGGCCGCGCCGGCGGTGTAATTCAAAATCGCCGGCACTTTGCCCGCCGCCCACAGACTGGCGAACGTGGCCACCGTGCCGTTCACGTTGGGCAACAACACCCCCACGCGCTCGGCTTGTTTGTCGAGCAACCGCTCCCACTGCGCCGCCAATAAATCCGTGCCGATGAGCAGCCGCCGATAGGTCAGCGTTTGAAACGTCGTATCCTCCAGCGTCACCCGATGCGGGATCTGTTTGGCCAACGCAGCCAGCGCGGTGATGATCGTTTTCGGGCCGTGCTCCATCTCCATTTCAAACTGCTGATTCACCATCCGGTCACGCAGCCATTGATTGAGCTTCGCCCGTTGCACCGCCGGTTTGCCCTTGTACTGCGGCGGCTCGATGGCCTCACTAAAATGCGCCGTCACTTTCGGGAACCACTTCGTCCACCCGCCGTGCGGGCTGCCCAACACCCGGCTCGCGCCGCGCAAATAACAAGTGATCACCTTGGCCTTGGATTTTTGAACAAGAAATCCCGTGCCATCAAAGAGCCGCTGCAAACTCCCCGTGCGGCTCATCCGCCCCTCGGCAAACAGAACCAGCTTGCCGCCGCCATCGAGATGCGACGCCATTCGCTTGAGTGACGCCGCTGGATCCGCACCAATCAAAATGATGCGCGGATTGCCGAGCACCCACGCGTGGAGTTTGCTGGTGCGCGCGGGCATTTCGGACGCCGCGAACTTCCAATCCGGATCCAAACACAACCCCACGAACAGCCAATCAATCCACGAAAGGTGGTTGGGGATCAGCAGTATCGGCCCCTCGCCGCGCGTGGCTTCCTCGTTGATGGCGCGAAAACGAAACCACACCCGTAGCCCGCAACGCATCAGTTTCAGAAACAATCGATTAGCCCAAATATTCATCCGTGGGCCGGACTCTACCGGAAGAACCCCACGAGTGGAAATTGATAAAATCAATACCGACCACAGCGGTTTCAATAAACCGCCGATGGCCTTGGAGAATCGAAACCATTATCAACCACAGATTGCGCAGATTAGCGCAGAGAAAAACTAGAGGACAAACCTGCACGCAACACGAGGGTTGCGAATCGGCGGCGGTTGGGCGATACTTTCCGCACCAACGCATTAACCCAACTGAAAGGCATTTATCATGGGATGGTTATCCGGACAATTCATTGACATTATCGAGTGGCTCGATGACGGGCAGGACACGATGGTGTACCGCTTCGAGCGGCATAACAACGAAATCAAAAACGGCGCGAAGCTGGTGGTGCGCCCGGGGCAGGCAGCGGTCTTTGTAAACGAAGGCAACACGGGCGTGGCGGATGTTTTCGAGCCGGGCACGCACGAGCTGACCACGGCGAACTTGCCGATTCTTTCCACCTTGATGGGCTGGAAGCATGGGTTCGAAAGTCCGTTCAAGGCGGAGGTTTATTTTTTCAAGACCACTAAAATCACGGACCTCAAGTGGGGCACGCGCGCGCCAGTGACGGTGGAGTGTGCGGGGTACGGAATGTTCGACCTGCGCGCCAATGGTAGCTATGTGATCCAGATTGCTGATCCGGCAAAGTTTTTGACGGAGAAGGTGGGCACCGATGGCAATTTTGAGGTGGACGAAATTTCCAACGATCTGCGCGAGGAAATCCTGATGACCGTCAGCGATCGGCTGGGCGAGATGGAGATGAACCCCGCCAAGCTCACCGGCAAGATGAAGGATATTTCCGAGGAGCTGCAAGCGCCGTTGCAGGAATATTTCGGCACGCTCGGCCTTGAGATCACGCGCTTCCGTGTGGGTAGCATTTCGATGCCGGACGATGTCCGCAAGGAGCTGATGGAGATGAGCCGCCTCAGCGCGGGCAAGCTCGCTAACGCCGATCCCAATGCGATGCAAAATCTCACTGCCCTCCGCGCCAGCCGCGCGATGGGTGATCTGGCCAACAACCCAGGTGCCGGGGGTGTTGCCGGTGCTGGGATGGGTATGGGCATGGGCATGATGATGGGCAACCAAATGGGTGCCGCCGCAACAGGCGCAACTCAACCTGCGGCCGCGCAACCACAACAAGCTCCGTCTCTCCCCGGTGCGGCCGCTGCCGCGGGCACGCAATACACCGTGGCCATCAACGACGAAAAGTACGGGCCGTACGGACTGGATCATCTCCAAAAAATGGCCGATGACGGCAGCTTCAAAACCGACATGCTCGTGTGGGCCAAAGGTATGGGCGCATGGACGAAGGCCGGTGAAGTGCCAGAGCTTTCCGATTTGTTCGGCCCGCCGCCCTTGCCCGGCGCCGCCGATGATGGCCCGCCCCCTTTGCCCTAATTCCATAGCGCACCATGCAAATCACCATCAACCGCGCCGGTGATAATCACGGCCCGTATTCACTGGAGCAAGCCCGCGAATTACTCGCTAACGGCACTTTGCAAGACAGCGATCTCGCGCATTACGAAGGCGCGGCCGATTGGTTGCCATTGAAGGATATCCCCGGCGTGCAGGATAGCGGGAATGCCTCGAGCGACATCCCACCAGTTTTGAGTGGCAACCCGCCCGTCTTGGACAACAGCTCGTCCTCCACGAAAAAAGCCGGCCCGTCCACTTTTCCCTGCACCGGT
>DQLO01000140.1 GCA_015660155.1 Verrucomicrobiota bacterium | reverse complement strand
GCTTAAGCGGTTGGCCGACCATTACGAGCGGTTTGCCGAAGTGCGCTCCAAAGTGACCACGGCGCTGGTGTATCCATTGTTCGTTATGGGATTGGGCATGGCGCTTATTTTTGTTTTCATGAGCTATATCCTGCCAAAATTCATGGAGATTTTTGATGGGATGAATGTGAGCCTGCCGATGTCCACGCGTATCCTGCAACAAATGAGCGGCTTCTTTGCCGCGTATTGGTGGTTGATTTTGATATTTGGGTTTCTGTTCTCCGTGTTGATGAAGCGCTACTTTGCCTCTCCCAATGGCAAGCGCCGGCTGCACGGCTGGCTGCTCACCGCACCGATGATTAGCCGCATCGCGCGGCCCACATACTTCGGGCAGTTCGCCCGCACTCTGGGCGCGTTGATGCAGAACGGCGTGCCGGTACTCACGGCGTTAAAAATTACGGAAAACGTCGTGCAAAATGTGGTGTTGCAGGGAGCCATCGCCCTCACGCGCGAGGGCGTGACCGATGGTAAAACGATCGCCCAGCCGCTCGCGCGTAGCGGGGTGTTTCCCAAACTAATGGTCGACCTCGTGCACATTGGCGAGCAAACCGGTGACGTGCCCGCGGCGCTGGATAATTTGGCCGAAACATACGACAACGAACTGAACGTTTCACTGCGCGTGGTGACCACGTTGATCGAGCCGATCCTCATCGTGGTGATCGCTTTAGTGGTGGGCTTCATGCTGGTGGGCGTTCTGCAGGCGATGTTCAAAATCACTTCATCCATTGGTAAAACATGAGCCGCTCGCCAAACAATTCGAGGCGGAACGCGGGCTTTACCCTTGTGGAAATCATGGTGGTGATGGCCATCATGGGGGTGTTGCTGGGCTTGGCGTTGATGAATTTTCACGCAATCAATCAGAAAGCACCTCTGGAACAGGCAGTGAGCGATTTGGAGGGCTTGTGCCGTCGCGCGCGCACCGAGGCCATTGTGAAATCGAGGCCGATGGATCTCACGCTCGATAGCGAAGGGCGCCGGTTCGAACTCGCCACCGCACCCCATGCGCAGAACGCGCCCGACCCGGACGGATTGCTCATTGCCACGGTTCAGGAGGCGGTCACGCTGGATCAAGCGGCGCTGCCAACCGGTGTGGAATTTGAAATCGTCTTGCCCGAGGAATCGCCGGATTCAGAAACCCCCGGCGTGGTGGTAATCCGCTTTTATCCCAACGGCACGGCTGAGCCCTTGGAAGCCCTAATGATTATGTCCGGCGAAGGGGTGTACACATTGGTGCTGGATCCGGTGACCGGTCGCTTAAATGTTCGGGATGGGGAGGACGGATTATGAGCCATCCGCGCCGCATTCGTTCCGCCGGGTTCACCCTTGCCGAGGTGCTCGTCGCCGTGGCGATTTTTGCCATCGCCGTGTTTGCTATTCTGCGGCTCGTCAATCAAAACCTTCAACTCGTGCGCATGATGCAGCAACAACGCCCGGACCTCGGCGCATTGGCCGATCGCACCCTCACCGAGCCCACCGAAGGAGCCGGAGGGATGTTGCGCGTGCAATTCGGCGATGCCCCCATGGACATGGATTTTGGCGGAAACGAAGGCGGCGGCGCGGGCGCACTCTATCCGGATGCAAACTGGTGGCGCGACATCGAGCCCTTGGACGAAACCAACGGCCTCTATCGCGTGACCATTCACGTGGAAGAAACAATAGCTGGCGAACCGCAGGAAATTATCTTAAGGTATCTTATGTTCCGGCCCGACTTGGCCGAAGACGATGCAGGCGGCACACAAACTCAATAAGGCGAAAACGATGAAAACAATGAAAACAATCCGACATCAAACGCGCCAAATGCGCAGAAATGGCTTTACCCTCGTGGAGGCGATTGTGGCCGTTGCCATTCTTGGGATGGTGGCCTTTATGATGTTCCGGTCGCTACTGTCGGTTTTGGATGCCACCAAAATTGGCGCCGAAGCCGCCGACCATGTTCAGCGCGAGCGCGTGGCCATCAAGACTGTGGAGGACGGCCTGCGCGGCATGGTGTACTACGAACAAAATCAGGGCATGTACGCGCTCACCGTCAACCCGGATCCGGATGCCCCCTCCTACAGCTTTGTCTCCCGCGTGCCGCCGAACTACATCGGCAGCCGCGATTTCAAGGGCCAAACCCTTCGGAGACTGCAGTTCTCCGTGGAATACATCAATGACAAGCGCGCACTCATCCTCGAGCAAAGCCACGTCATGCGCGCCCCCGATGGCGAAGAAGCGATGCCCGTCGTTCGCAGCGTGCTCGCCCCCGACCTTGCGGAATTCATCATCCACTTCTGGAGCACCAGCGCTGAAGATTGGATCGATGAATGGACCGAAACCAACTCATTGCCCTCCCGCGTGAAAGTGGAGATGGCCCTCACCCGCATGGACGGTGAAAACATCCAACTCAGCAACGTCCTCAAACGCGAAGTCGTCATCCACTCAGTTTCCATCACCAAAAACAACCAAAACCCGGATCTGCCCGCCGCCCAAAGTTCCAAAGGCAGCGGCAAAGGCAAAGGCGCAAACGGAAGACCCAAATACACCCCGGAACAAATCGCTGCGTGGCGGAAAAAACAAGCCGAGAGAAGCAGCAACTATCGTGGAACCCAAGGCCGCAATAACTACCAACGCCCCAATAGCTCGGCGTCTTCACGTTTCGGGCAATCCGGCACACCCCGCCCAAACTACGGCCTCCCGCCGGGGTTCGGAGTAAATCCGCCACTCAACTCGGGCCAATCCGGCGGCGCCATTCCACGCGGGGGATTCTCACCGCCCAAGGTGGATAACAATGGTTCTTAAAACCGCCAACCGCACCGCCGCCCAATCCCCTCCGCGCGAGCGCGAGCGCGGCATTGCACTCATCATGGTGTTGGGCTTCATCATCGTGCTCGCCGTGATGGCCACCGCGTTTGCCACCAATATGCAGGTGGAAGCGCGCCTCGCCCGCAAATCCAAAAACGATGTAAAAGTGGAATGGATTTGCCGCAGCGGCATCGAACTTTCCAAGTACATCCTCGCCCAACAAATGGCCAACGCACAGGAGCCATACGATTCGCTCAACCAAAAATGGGCCGGCGGCCCAGCGGGCACCAACGGCTTCAATATCTTTCTCGAAAACCTCAACCTCACCAACAGCGCCTGGGCCGAGAACACTGTGCTGGGGCAGATTTTTCCTGACCAAGTTGAGTTTGAAGAAAAGATTGGTGCCGACGCGCGTTGCACCATCCAGATCGTGGATTTGGAACGCAAGTTCAACATCAACCGCGCCGCCGAAGATAGTATGGGAAGGTTTCCACTCGAGAAAACCTTCGAACTCATGGAGGTGAATACCGGCCTCTCGCCCTACCTCGTCGACGCCATTAAAGACTGGCGCGACACTGATGACAACCGCCGCGTCAGCGGTGCCGAGAGCGATACCTACGAAACCAAAATCCCGCCCTACACCGCCAAAAACGGCCCCATCGATGACCTCAAGGAATTGCTGCTCGTGGAAGGCATGACCCCCGAAATTTATTGGGGCAGCCGCGCCAAACAAATCGCCGCCAACCCATTGCACGCCCCCGCCGCCACAGTGAATGGCGCGGATGAGGATGAGGAAATCATCTACCCCTTCGGCATGGCGGACATCTTCACCCCCATCTCCACCGGCTACATTAACCTCAATACCGCCTCCCGTGAAGTCATGCAGCTCGTGCCCGGGTTTGATCAGGCGCGCGTGGATCTCATCCTGCAAATGCGCGCCGGCTTGGATGGCCTCGACGGCACCGAAGACGATGAGCCTTTCGACGACGTGGCCCAAATTCAACGCGCCGGATTTACCGCCGACGCCATCGCCAACGCCCGCCGATTCTTCAGCGTGCGCAGCGCCACTTACGAGGTCACCGTGCAAGCGCAGGTTGGTAAACTCAGCCGCACGCTTGTCGCCGTCCTTAGCCGCGCCAGCCCCACGGACATCAAGATTCTTTACACCTACTGGAAATGAAGCGCGCCACACGCACGCACTTCATCACCGGCACCGACACCGGCGCGGGCAAAACAATCCTCACCGCCTTGCTGCTCGATCACCTGCGTGCCCAAGGCGAAAACGCAATCGCGATCAAGCCCCTCTGCACCGGCCCGCGCGATGACGTGCACCTCCTTCAAAGCCTGCAACCCGGCGCGCTCAGCGATGATGAGATGAATCCCTTTCACTACCCAAACCCCGTGACCCCACTGGTGGCCTCACGGGGCCGTTTGAAGAAGGAACACATCGTGAAGGCCATCCGCCAGCAGGAAGGGGAGTGCGAGCGGCTGTTGGTGGAAGGCGCGGGCGGATTGCGCGTTCCTTTGACTTCCGAGGCCGCCGGAGTGACGTGGGATGAGGTG
>DQLO01000068.1 GCA_015660155.1 Verrucomicrobiota bacterium | reverse complement strand
CAAAAATCCCGCATGCCACTGGCGCGCGGCCACCGGCTGATCCTGCCCGCCTCCGCGCGAGATGAGCACGCAATAGCCCGGCAGATTTTCCGTCTCCGAGCCCAGCCCATAAAGCATCCACGACCCCATACTGGGCCGACCGGAAATGGTCGTGCCGGTATTCATCAACGTGTGCGCCGGATCGTGATTGATGGCGTCCGTCGTCATCGACCGAATGATCGCGAGGTCATCCGCCACGCTGCCGATGTGCGGGAACAGCTTACAAATGTGCTGCCCCGATTTGCCGAACTTTTCAAAATCGTGCTGCGGCCCGAGGCACGTGAGGTTGTTACGCTTGCCCTGCAATTGCGCAATCGGCTGCCCATCCGTGATGCTCTTGGGCATCGGCTTGCCGTGCATCTCCCGCAGCTTCGGCTTGTAATCGAGCGTCTCCAAATGACTCGCCCCCCCCGCCATGCAAAGATGAATCACGCGTTTGATCTTCGGCTTATGATGCAACTGCTCGAGGACGCCGGGCCACTTGTCAATCTGCGGGCGATCGGCAGCTTGCAGCAATGAAGCGAGGCCCATGGAGCCAAGGCCCGCGCGGCCGAGGAAGGCGCGACGGCTGACGTCGGTGTTGAAAAGTTGAATGTTGTTCATGTCAGTTCCGCGTAATGTTTTCGTGAAGATTCAAAACCACCCGTGCAATCGATGTCCACGCGGCGAGTTCGGCTTTGTCCAATTTCGCATCGGCGGGCTTGGCACCGACTTTCAGCACGGCGGCCGCGGCGGCGTTGTCGGCTTTGTATTGCTTCAAATGTTTCGCGGCGAGTGGGATGAGCAGGGCCAACTCTTTTGCATTGGGGTTTCGATGCAGCGCTTGTTGATAGGCAAAGGTGATGCGGGTTTTCACGTCCTTGCCGCTTTCGCGCAGGATTCGTTCGGCGAAGATGCGGGCGGTTTCGACGTAGGTGGGGTCGTTTAATAATACGAGCGCTTGTTGCGGGGTGTTGGAGCGGACGCGTTCGACGGTGCATTCCTCGCGGCTGGGGGCATCAAAGGCGGCGAGGCTGGGGTGCATAAATGTGCGGCATAAATAAGTGTACATCCCGCGCCGATACAGCGCATCGCCGACGTCGGCTTTCCAACTGCGTTTCGGAAAATTCAGGTGCGCCCAGTAGCCGGCGGGTTGATAGGGCTTCACGCTGGGGCCGCCGATGGTTTTCACGAGCAAGCCGCTGATGGCGAGCGCGTTGTCGCGCACCATCTCGGCCTCAAGCCGCCAACGACCTTGGCGGGCGAGCCAGAAATTGTACGGATCGGTTTCCATTCCGGCTTTGCTGGCGACGGAGGTTTGCCGGTATGTGCCGCTGGTGACCATCAGTTTGACTATGTGTTTTATGTCCCAACCTTTATCCATAAATTCAATCGCCAGCCAATCGAGCAACGCCGGATGCGTGGGCGGCGTGCCTTGCGAACCGAAATCATCCAGCGGCATCGCAATGCCGCGCCCGTGGAACATCGCCCACAAGCGGTTCACCATCACGCGCGCGGTGAGCGGATTGTTGCGCGCGGTAATCCAGTTCGCCAAATCTTGGCGCGAGGCGCGCCCCTTCGCGGCTTTGCCCAATTGCAGATAATTCGGCACAGCCGGTTGCACGATTTCGCCAGAGTCATCGAGCCAATTGCCGCGCGGCAGCACACGCACCATGCGCGGCTTGGCCATGGAAACTGAAACGAGCGAGGTGGGGTTGGCGTTGATGGCTGCCGTCTTCTCGGCGTTTTTGCCGGAAATTTTTTGGCGAATGACGGCCAGCTCCGGGGCGAGGGTGCGGTAGTGCGCGGCAATCGCCGCCTTGTGCGCGGGCGTGCGTTTGGCGGCAGCAATTTTCAGCGCGGTCACCACCGCGCCGGACAGCGTCACCTGTTGTGCCTTGAAATAAAAACCGTAGCCGCCGGTGCCATTAGCCACCTTGAGCAGCAGCTGGTTTTCGCCGGTCACGAGATTCACCTTCACCTTGTCTTGATCCGGCGCCACGCCGCGGCTGATTTTTTTGTCGGCGACCAGTTTGCCGTTGAGCCAAATGCGAAAGCTATCATCACTGCCCAGCGAAAGCTCAAGCGGCCGCGCCGAGCCGGATTGAATGGTGCGATAAAAATAATGCGCGCTGTTCGCGCCGGTCAAAGTATGCACCTTGCCGTCGACCAGATTTTTCGCCTCAGCCCACTTCAATTTACCGTGCGCCTTTTTCAGATCCACGGCTGCTTCGTTCACGAACGACTTCGCGTGCGCCTGATCAAAGTTCGGCGCGCCGAAGGGCCCGATGCGATGCCACGGCGAAAGCGCCACGCTATTGGCGGCGGCCGCTTTTTGGGCAACCTCCCATTTGGCTTGGCCGGCGGAAACGTCCGTGCCCTCAAGTTGCTGGGTCAACACCGCGATGGCGGCCTCGAGGGTGGCGAGCATTTTCTCATCACGCGGCAACGGCACCTTTGTAACCTTCTGCGCGCCCACGGGTGTTTCCTGCAGGTCGGCAAAAAACGCGCCGAAGCTGTAAAAATCCTTCGTCGAAAACGGGTCAAACTTGTGGTCGTGACATTCCGAGCAACCGAGCGTGCTGGCCATCCAAACTGTGGACGCATTGCGCACGCGGTCGGCGAGATATTTTGCCGTGTACTCCTTCGGCTGCGCGCCGCCTTCGCGGGTGTTCATGTTCAGCCGGTTGTAGCCCGAGGCAATGAGCTGCGTGCCGGTGCGGTTTTTCAAAAGATCACCGGCGATTTGCTCGCGCGTGAATTGGTCAAACCGCTTGTTGTTGTTGAAAGCGTTGATGACGTATTCGCGATAGAGCGGCTTCGTCTCGTGGTTGTCCGAGTGATAACCGATCGTGTCCGCATAGCGCACTTGATCCAGCCAAAACACCGCCATCCGCTCGCCGTACTGCGGGCTCGCTATCAATCGGTCCACCAGCTTTTCGTAAGCGTTCGGCGACTTGTCATTCACAAACGCCTGCACCTGCGCCCACGTCGGCGGCAGCCCCGTGAGATCAAACGACAACCGTCGAATCAACCCCCTCCGATCCGTCGCCTTCGCCGGCGCGAAGCCCTTGGCCTTCATTCGCGCGAGGGTGAAATGATCGATGTCGTTTTGCGTGAAGCCCGTTTGAATCGCCTTTGGCGCGGCGATCTTTTTCGGCGCCACATACGCCCAGTGCTTCGCGTATTCGCCGCCCTGTCCCACCCATTTTTTCAACAGCGCAATTTGGCGAGCCGTGAGTTTCTTAATCGAGTCCGCCGGCGGCATGCGCTCGTCCACGTCCTTCGCCGTGATGCGATACACCAGCGCGCTCTCCACCAAATCCTTCGGCACAATCGCCCGCTCGCCCGATTTGAGTTCCCGTGTTGCTGTCTCAAACGAATCCAACCGCAACCCCCCCTTCACCTGCTTCGCATCCGGCCCATGGCACGCGTAGCAGTTGTTCGAGAGAATGGGCTTGATGTCGCGATTGTAATCCACCGTCGCCGGCAACGCTTCCGCCGCCAACGCATTCGCGACCGGGAGAATCGAGAAAAGAAAAAACCAACGTGTCGTTTTCATCATAATCAAAGCACTGTGCTGAACGCCGAAATCATAGACGCACAATCCCTGCTGCTCAATCATTTATCCAACCCGTATTTGGCCCAGATTTCCATTGGCAAAACCGGGGTGGCGCCGGGTTGGCTGGCAACGTACGCGGCGTGGTGGTTGGCGAGGTTGAGGGTGGATTGCCAATCGCGGCCGAGGAGGCGGGCGGTTAGAAGGGCAGCGGTGCAGGCGTCGCCGGCGCCTACGGGGTCGGCGTTTGGGGCGGAGGGGAAACTGGCGGTCGCACCTTCGTGCCAGCCTTGGGCGGTGAAGGCGGTGGTGCCTTGTTCGCCGCGGGTGAGGATTACAGCTTCGAGGTTGTATTTTTCGCGAAGGGCTTCGGCGTGGGCACGGGCGTTGCCTTCGGGCAAACCGAGTTGATTGGCGACGGTGGCGATTTCTTCGTCGTTGAGTTTCACGAGGTCGGCGGCACGGCAGCCTTGGTCGAGGATTTCGGGGGTGAACAAATCCATGCGGAGGTTGACGTCGAAAATCTTGAGCGCGTGCTTGGCTTCGGCGAGGAAGGCTTGGGTGGCGGCGTGCGCGACGGGGTGCCGCTGGCTCAGGCTACCGAAGCTTACGGCATCGCACGCGCGCGCAAGGGCGGCTTCGTGTTCGGTGAATTGCAGATGATCCCACGCGGTGTCCATCACGATTTCGTAGCTCGGCGCGTCGTCGACAAAACTCACGAGCACTTGGCCGGTGGGTTTGGTGTCATCGATTTGCACGAAGTCCAGCGGCAACTCGCGTTCACGAAATTCTGTTTGCAATCGTTCGCCCAATTCGTCGCTGCCAATTCGGCTGAGCAACACGCCGCGGCCACCGAGGGGAGCGAGGAGTTGATGCGCTTGCACAGCAACATTGAGTGAGGTGCCGCCGAGGACTTGCCGTTCGGGGAATATATCGAACACCGCTTCGCCCAAGCCGACGATGGTGAATGTGCCAGCCATCGCGGCTAATGCACCGTGGTGCCGCCGTTCACGTGGATGTTCTGGCCGGTGACAAATCCTGAGGCCTCGCTGGCCAGATAAACGAGTGTCCCATCCAAATCCTGCGGCACGCCCCAGCGGCCCATGGGGATGCTCGCGAGGTAGCCATCTTTAAGTTCCTGCGGATCATTTTCATGGCGTTCCACGGGAATCCAGCCCGGCGCAATCATGTTCACGGTGATGTTCCATTCGGCCAGCTCGTGGGCGAGGCTGCGGTTGAATCCGTTCTGGCCGCCCTTGGCGGCGACGTAGGCGGTGAAGGGTTTCACACCCAGATGAAATGTCTCCGAGCCGATGTTGATAATGCGGCCCCACTTTTGCTCCTTCATGTGCGGCAACACCGCGCGCGTGACGAGGTACGGGCTCTTGATGAAGAAATCGAGCATGCTCTGGTAAAAATCCCAGTCGTATTCCTCAATGGATTTTTGCGGCTGATCCGGCGTCGCGTTAAGTACCACGATATCGATTGGGCCAAGTTTCTCCGAGGCCTCGCTCACCAATCGGTTCACCTCATCCTCGTCAGTGACATTGGCGCGGATCATTGCGCCCTCACAACCGGCTGCTTCAAACTCCGCAAACGCCTTGGCGGCACGCTCCTCGTTGTTGAAGTAATTCATGGCCACCTTGGCTCCCGCTTT
>DQLO01000400.1 GCA_015660155.1 Verrucomicrobiota bacterium | reverse complement strand
GGAAACACCACCAGTTCAACGCCGGCCTCCGCAGCCTCAGCGGTGAAGCGGCGAACGGTGGCGAAGTTGGCGGCTTTGTCGCCGGGCGCATGTTGAAATTGCACGGAGGCAACGCGCGTGTCAGTCATGGGTGTATGGTGCGAAAAGGACCGAACAATGTCGAAGTTGAAAAGTTATTAACAATCACGCATATAAATATTATATGGCACGAGCGTTGCTGTGTCATGGCATAGGGGCGAGAGTGCAAGTCCTATCCACCGTGGCCCCCAACGGGAAAAAGGGTTTCCAGTACCGACCGGTAAACCAGTAACCCTGCCCGGAGTGCTTTTTGAAGTGCGCCGGAAGACGCAGGTTCTGAAAGGAATGCTTTCTGTTAGACCGGTCTTAATTAGACGAGGGCGGTTGGGTCCTCCGCACGCCATCGCGGCGCGAATGCCGCGATGGTTCTTTTGTCGCGCAACTATTTCACGGTGGTGATATATTCCAGCAAGTCGGCCATTTGCTGTTTCGTGAGGCCGGCTTCGAGGCCTTCTGGCATGATGGATTTCCCGGCGCTGCGCATGGCTTTCACTTGCGCGCGCGGCAACAGGCGTTGTTGGCCGAGCGGTAGTTTGATGCGCACGTGCGTGGTGGTTTCCTCGCCGAGCAGGCCCACGATTTCTTCGCCGTCATGGGTGGCGATGTTGTACGCCACGTAGCTGGCGAGCACTTCGCGGTTGGGATCAATGAAGTTGGTCAAAATCTTTTCGCGGCCCGTCGTTTTAATCGTCACCAAATCCGGCCCCAACGCGAAGCCTTCTTTGCCGTGCTTGTGGCAGATCGCGCAGCGACCGGTGAAAATTGTTTTTCCCTTCGCCGCATTCCCTTTCAAAGCCAGCGCGGGCAAAAATTCCTTCACCACTTGCACCCGGGTTTTGGCCTTGGTCGGCGCGCCAAAAATCGCCACAGCCCGCGCCCGCAACTTGACGTCTTTTTGCCCACGTAAAATATTGATCGTGGCCGCCGGAATATCGCCCTTCGCCACGCCTCCCTTTTCCACCGCCGCAAGCAACGCCGCCACCCGTTCGGCCCGCGTGATCATTGCCGCCAAAATTTCCGCCCGCACACGGCCCGATGCCTTTGGCCCCTTCGGCCACAGCGCCAGCAAATCATCCACCACTTGCGGTTCGCGGAACTGCGCCAACGTCCGCACCACCGCCACGCGCGCGGCATCCGATTTGCGCAGGCGCGCCACGTCTGCCAATGCTGGCTTTGCCGAGGCATAGCCGCGCCGCGCCACCAACTGCATCGCGCGGATCAATTCCGCATCCGATTTTTGAGCGACCGGCAACGTCATCCAGCGCAGCGCTTCCTTTTCCAGCGCGGGCAATGGGCCTGCTGCTTTGCCGAGCGCGTTGACCCACGCGATGGTTTCGGAATTGGGCGGACGCCGCGCGATCACCTCCATCGCCTTGCCCACTTCGCGCGGCTGATTGCGCCGGCCAATGAGCTTGAGCAACTCAAGCTTGGCCGAGGCAGAAGTTCCGAGATCAAGGTTCATCGCTACAAACAAATCGCCAGGTTTGGCGGTGAGCGCGTTCATCACCACAGCTTCATTCCAGCGATCGCCATTGGCGCGACCGAGTGCAAAGGCCAACGCCAGAAATTTTTCATCACTATTTGGAAGGCGCGAGGCCGTGAGCGCGAACTGAAAACGCACCGCTGCTGATTCGTGATCCGACTGCGTCAAAACAGCCGTGGCAACTTTTTTATTGTCCAAAAAACCCTCGGCTAAAATCAACCCGTGAACGCGCACTTGCGCTTCGCCGGTTTTCAAAGCCCGCAAAATATGCACGGGCTTCAACGCGCCCAAGCCGCGCAGCGCCCAAAGCGCGTGAACGCTACTGACGGATTCAAACGGATTTGCGAGCAATTTTTCCAACGCGGGGACGACGGATTTTTCCTGCCGCTCATAAATCAAGCGCGCGGCGGTGTCACGTGTCCAGCCATTCGGGCTTGCCAGCGCGGCGACCAGTTCTTCGGACGTCATCTCACCGGGCAACTTGCGTTTGGGTGGCTTGAACCCCTTGGGCGCAATGCGCCAGATGCGGCCGCGGTTGTTGCCGCTGTTGAGGTCGAGATATTTCTTGATCGACAACGGGATGGACCACGGGTGCTCGATGGTTTCGCGGTACATGTCGGCCACATACAGGCATCCGTCGGGAGCGTTGGCGAATTGCACGGGGCGAAACCAGTTATCAGTCGAGGCGATGAATTCACGCTTTTGCTCGTCCTTGGGCCGCACGGCAATGGGTTGCACGCCGTCGTATTTCAAAAGTTTGCGATGAATGAGATTGCTGCCGGCATCGGCGATGAAAGCGTTGCCGCGAAAAGTTTTGCCCAACGCATCGCCGCGATAAATGGTGATGCCCGTGGCCGCCGTGAAATAGCCGGACACGCGTCCACCGCCTTCCACTGGCCCGCGCACGGCCTTGGCGATGCGCCAGCGCGTGCGGACGATGCGCCACGGTTCGTCCGGGCTCAGGCGAAAAACCGGCGCCGCCGCGCCATCGGTGGCGATGCCCACGCGTTGGCTCGGCAGCGCGTAGTGCGGATTGCGCCCCGCGTAGCGCGAGGGATAAATGATGGCCTGAATGTGGCTGCTGTTGCTGCAGACAAATTTGCGCCCGTAATCGTCGAAGGTCATCCCGTGCTGCGCCGTGCTGCTTTCGGCGCGAAATTCCCGCGTGCGGGGGTCGAAGGAAAAATCGCGACCGCGCAGGCTCACCGGTTTGCCGTCGGTGCTCGGCTGGGTGATGTCGCCGCCGTTGTGCGCGGTGGCGCCGTGGATGCGGTTGTCCAGTCCCCAGCGCAGGCTGTTAAAAATCCCCTGCACATTCAGCCGCGCTTTGCCGAAGCCGGTGAAGATTTTTTTCTGAACATCCGAAACGCCATCGCCGTTGGTATCCTTGAAAAAAAATAAATCCGGCGTCACCCCCACGTACACGCCGCCGTTGCTGCAAAACACCGCCGTGGGCCACGCCAGTCCCTTTGCAAAAATCGTTGATTGATCAAACCGCCCATCTCCATTCGTATCCACCAACCGCCGCACGCGCCCGAGCTTTTCGTGTTGGCGCTCCGAGTAGCCAATCATCTCCACCACGAACATCCGCCCGAATTCATCAAAACACATCGCCACCGGATCCACCACCAACGGCTCGGCGGCCACCAGTTGCAAATCAAACCCCTCCTTCACCGTAAACGTCCCGCGCGCATCCTTCGCCGCCGTAAACGGAATGCGCGGCAACTCCTTCGGATCCGGCACCGGCTCAGCAGCGGACAGTGAAAAAACCAATGCAACGAAAAGGACGGCCAACTTCATGGGCCGAGGATAAGCAAAAAGTGAAAAGTCGAAAGCCGAAAATTTGAACCGCCAAGTTTTGGCGGTTCAACCCATTTCTCAATTATCTCATTGCCAACCGCTTGAGTTCAGCGAAACTCGGCGTATGGACTCTGCACATTCACGCCGCCGATTTCTTGTCTCCACGGGTGCCGCTTTGGCTTCGAGCGCTTTGTTGCCCACAGCGCACGCGGCGGAGGCTGAGCCGATTATTGATATTCACCAGCACACAAATTACGCGGGGCGTACGGATGAAAAGATGCTCAAGCATCAGCGCGCGATGGGAGTGACGACGACCATTTTGCTGCCGGCGGGCAAGCCGGTGAATCGGCCGTCCACCCACAACGGCAAAAGCAACGGGCTCGCGGCCAAGACGGGCGGTAACGAAACAGTGCGGGCGATGGCGCGGCGGCATCCGAAGGAGTTTTTGTTTGGCGCGAATGAAGTGCCGGACTTGCCGGGCATGCAAAAGGAGCTGGAAAAATATCTGAAAGCCGGCGCGGTGATTATTGGCGAGCAAAAATTTAAGGTGCCGTGCGATTCAAAATTCGTGTGGGCCGTGGCCGAGGTGGCGCAGGAATTTGGCGTGCCGATGCTGCTGCATTTCCAGCACAACACTTACAACCTCGGCATCGAGAATTTTCACAAGACGCTGGAGAAATTCCCGAAAGTAAATTTCATCGGCCACGCGCAAACGTGGTGGGGCAACATCGACAAAAAGCACGTGCAGAAAGTGATGTACCCGCAAGGCAAAGTCACCCCCGGCGGCATCACGGATAAGTTGCTTTCCAACTACGAAAATATGTTCGGCGATCTCTCGGCGGGTTCGGGCCTGAATTCACTGATCCGCGATGAGGCGCACACGAAAGAATTTTTTGTTCGCCACCAAAACCAACTCCTCTACGGCAGTGACTGCGCCGACTCCATCGGTCGCGGCCCCGGCTGCCAAGGGAGCCGCACGATTGCAGCGGTGCGGCGCATCAGCAAAACCAAGAAGATTGAACGCAAACTGCTCTTTGCAAACTCGAAAAAACTCTTCAAGCTGTAGAGGCTAAAGCAGCTCCCGCACCACCGAGCCTTCGGGAAGCATGCGCATGGCGCGACCTTGCGCGACAAATTCGGCTTTCGGATCGAGGCCGAGCACGTGATAGACCGTCGCCGCAAAGTCGGCGATGGATACGGGCCGATCAACCGGCACCGCGCCGTGCTTGTCGCTGGCCCCTATTACCCGGCCGGTCTGGATGCCACCGCCACCCATCGTCAGGCTGAAACAACTGGCCCAGTGATCGCGGCCCGGCCCGCGCTTGTCTTGGTTGAGCTTGGGGGTGCGACCGAATTCGCCGGCCGTGATCACCAGCGTGGTGTCGAGCATCCCGCGGTCATCCAGGTCATTGAGCAGCGCGGAATAGGCCGTGTCGTAAATCGGGAGTTGCTGGTCAAGGTGCGGGAAAATTCCCCAGTGATGATCCCACGCGTAAATGCCCGTATCCTTGTAGCCTTGAATGGTAACAAACCGCACACCGGCTTCCACCAATCGGCGAGCCAACAACATCCCCTGCCCCACGTTGTTGCGCCCGTAAGCATCGCGCAGCCGGGCCGGTTCCTTGGAAAGATCAAACGCCCGTTTGGCCTTGGTGGAGGTAGCCAAGCTCAAGGCCTGTTCGGTAAAGGCATTATGCTCTTGGGCAAACTCCAGCTGTTGCTCGGCGTTTGCCTGAAATCGGTCCAGCGATTTTAACAGATGCGCGCGACCGGACAGCCGGCTGACATCCACCCCTTCGGCCGCATCAAACGTCGGCACGGAAAAGTTGGCGGCATTGGGATCGTCCTTGATAAGAAAGGGATCATGGGCGCGGCCCAGATATCCGCCGTAGCCCGGGGCGCTGTGGGCCGGATGCTTCATGTCCCCCAAATGCACAAAGGGCGGAATCGGCGCCTGCTGTTTTTGTTGCCGGCTCAACACCGCGCCTATGCCCGGCGCCTGCAGGTTCTTGTCGCGTGGGCTGCCACACATAATGTCCACATCCCCTTCCCCATGCTTGGAGCAGAAGGAGTGCATAGAGCGGATCAGGGAAAATTTATCGGCGCACTTGCCCAGCTTCGGCAATTGATCGCTCAGGTGCAGTCCGGGGATATTCGTGCGGGCCGGATTGTATTTGCCGCGGATTTCCGACGGTGCATCCGGCTTCAG
>DQLO01000339.1 GCA_015660155.1 Verrucomicrobiota bacterium | reverse complement strand
GATAAGATGTTTCTCGCGATCGGTGAGGTGCTCGGTGGCGTTTGCCTTTTCGAGGGCTTGGATTACATGCAGTTCCTGCGGGTTCATGCCCACCAACTTACGACAGACAGCACTCCTTCTCAAGGACTGAATTCGAGGAGGATTATGGGGCATTTCTGCACACCCAATCAGTGCTATTAGCACTGAAGGTTTCGTTTCTCGATTTCGAGTTTGCAGTTCGGAAGGGCTTGATTGAGCCGGGCCTCTTGTTCATCGCTGATGAGCCTTCGGTTGGTGGACAGAGATTTCAGATTCGTCAGGCCGTGCAGCGGGGTGTAGTCGGTCACTTTGGTGAGGCGCAGCTCGATTGATTTCAGTTTCTTCCAGCTCTTTAACGGCGTGAGATCGCTCACGTTGGTTTCCCAAAAGGTGACGAATTCCACATTGCTCAAATCCGCCAGCGGTTTCAGATCGGTGAGGCGGATTTTATAGAGCAAGAGCCGTTTCAGGTTGGTCAGTCCAGCCAGCGGGGTGATATCGGTGATGGGGTTGTGCGACAAGTTGAGGCTAGTCAAATTAGTCGCGTGCTCCAAACCGCTGATGTCGGTGATGCCCAGAAATGGTGCCTCCAGTTTTTTGAGTGAAGCGAGGTCGCTTGGGGTAATGACTCCCGTCGGTTTACCCATTGCATCGCGAAGCGCCACTTCAAGTTTGGGATCTTTGATCAGGCCCGGGCCATCAAGCTCTGGCTCTTCGGGCGGCATTATTTTTTCTTCGAGCGGAAAAGAATCGAGAAGCCGACGCAACTCCGCGAGCATTCGCGTGGCGTCCGCCGCCTTTTGATTGTCACGCCGCTGCGAATATTTTTTGCGCAACGCCGTCACTTCGGCGATCTGTTCATTCAAGATTTCGCGATATGCTTTTCGATATTCTGAATTCAACTTGGCCCGATGATTGGACTGCTCCAGTTCCAGTTGGGCGAGTGTCAACTTCTTCGGCAAGCCAACCACCAGTGCCGCCAAGCGAGTGCCGGTCCACGGACTGCCGGCGACATCCGGATCGGCATTGCCCGAACTCCAATTGCCTTTGAACGATTTTGGACCGGTGAAGTGAAATGTGAACCGCCCTGTAAAATCACTATTCGTGTGCTGCCAAACTCCTCGCAGCACACAGGGCGATTTCGGATCAAAGCGGCCGCTCACCGCGTGTTTCGATGGCCCGTAATTGCCGCTGAATTTTTCATCATCGAATTGTAGTTTCATCACTCCCCAATTCGTTTTCCACTCGCCGGCCCAACTTTGGATGTCGCAGTGAATTTCAACCGGCTTGGCCGTTGGACTTGGCTTCGGCCCGCCTTCGCCTGTTTCCTGGCCAAGAGCGCTCAAGGCCAGTGCCCCGATGAAAAAATGTGATATGGCGAAGTGTTTCATAAGAATTCTCTCTTTCAATATCTGACGGCAAGCATCACCGCATTACCCTTTCCCAAGCAAATGATTTCACCCACCAGAGTTTGATTGGGATATTCTCCCAAGGCAAAGCCAAACAAGAAATCCTTGGCTGTCATCTTTTCATCATTGCCAGTGGGGGGGGTTGGTGTAGAACAGGGGCTATGAAGCACACCCTCTTTGCATTGCTGACCCTTTCCTTTTGCCTGTCCGTTTCGGCGCGGGAAAAACCAAAGCTGGCGACGGTGGATTACTCCGCCAACTGGCATCAATGGCGCGGGCCGCTGGGCAATGGTTTGGCGCCCAAAGGAAATCCGCCGGTGCGCTGGAGCGAAACAAACAACCTCAAATGGAAGGTGGCGATTCCCGGTTCAGGCTCGGCCACGCCCATCGTTTGGGGCAATCAGATTTTTGTGGTGAGCGCCATCAAGACCGACCGCAAGCCCAAGGTAATCGCCGGGCAAGATCAGCCCGGCGGCCGACGCTTCGGGGGTCGCATGTCCACTCCCACGCCGACCACTTTGTATCAGTTTGTCATTCTCTGTCTGGATCGCACTACGGGAAAAACCCTTTGGCAAAAAGTCGCCGTTGAAGAGGTGCCTCATGCCGGCCATCATCCATCGCACGGGTACGCCTCGGCCTCGCCCATCACCGACGGCAAAAATCTTTATGTGTCCTTCGGTTCACGCGGCGTTTTCTGTTATGACCTGAAAGGCAACTTCAAGTGGAAGCGCAACTTTGGCGACATGCGGATCAAGGTTGGTTTTGGTGAAGGCACCTCTCCCGCGCTGCACGGCGACTCGCTGGTCGTCAACTGGGATCACGAAGGCGATTCGTTCATCACCAGCCTGAACGCCAAGACCGGCAAGGAAATCTGGCGCAAAGCCCGAAGCGAATCCACCACTTGGGCCACGCCGCTCATCGTCGAGCACGATGGCAAAATGCAGGTGATCACCAACGGCCGCACCCGCACCCGCAGCTATGACCTCGCCACCGGCGATTTGCTTTGGCAATGCGGCGGCATGACCGGCAACCCCATCCCCACGCCCGTCACCCGCAACGGCACGGCTTACCTCATGACTGGTTTTCGCGGATACGCCCTCTACGCCATCCCGCTCAGCGCCCGCGGCGACCTCACCGGCACCGACAAAATTATTTGGCATCGCAACCAAGACACGCCGTACGTCGCCTCGCCGTTGCTCTATGACAACCTCCTTTATTTTACCAAGGAACGCACCGGCATGATCGCCTGCGCTGAGGCCGCGACCGGCAAAGTTCACTTCAGCGGTGAACGCCTCGCCGACATCCGGATGATCTACGCCTCGCTCGTCGGCGCGGCCGGCAAGGTTTATGTGACCGGACGGGGCGGCACAATAGTCGTCCTCAAGCACGGCCCGAAATTTGAAGTGCTGGCCACCAACAAACTGGCTGAAGGCATCGACGCCTCTCCGGTCATCATCGGCAAAGAACTCATCCTGCGCGGCCAAAAACACCTCTACAGCATCGCCACTCAAAAGCCATAATCCACGCAAGGCGATGGCAAGGAAACCGGAGTACCAGCAGCATCAGGTGCCGTTGCCGGTTGCGATGATTGCGAATATGATGGTGAGGTAAATCCAGAGGAGGGTGAACAGGATGTGCATGGAGGTTTCGAATCGTTTGCCGCGCCAGAGTTTTGGCGAGTAACCGAAGAATTGAACGAGCAGGCGGCAGCCCCAGAAAATGGCCAAGCCGAGGGAAATTTTCCGGCCTAATTCGGTATTCATCAGCTCGGCCGGAGCGATG
>DQLO01000005.1 GCA_015660155.1 Verrucomicrobiota bacterium | reverse complement strand
GCGTTGTGGTTGGGGCTTTCGGCGGCGGTGGGCACGGTGATTTTCTTTGTGGTGATGCTGCGCGCCAACCTCCGCCTCCAACCGTTCATCCACAAAACCGCCAATCGCGATTTCTCCGTGCTGCTGCTCGCGCTGGCGATTGCGCAGCGGGTGGATTGGTTTCTGTGGCTGGCGGCCATCGGCGTGCATTTGTTTTGGATAACGGCGCTGTGGATGCAGCGGCGCAATGACGCGGAGGCGGGCGTGTGAAAAAAGGGTGGCGCATCGTTTTGCTCGCCGTCGGCCTCGCGTTGTTTGCGTGGTTCATCCAACGCACCGGCTGGACGGACATCCGCGATACCTTCGCCAAGCTCGGCCCGTGGATGTTTGTGGCGCTCATTCCGTACGCCGTCGTGTTCACCATCGATTGCGTGGGCTGGCGCTTCACCTTCGGCCCCACGGCGCTGAAGGGCGTTCCTTTTCGCGTGGTGTGGAGCATCCGGCTCATCGGCGAGGCGATTAACAATGTGATCCCCAGCATGTACGTGGGCGGCGAAGCGGTGAAAGTGGGGCTGCTCAAACGGCGCGGCGTGCCGGTGGTCACGGCGGCCTCGGCGGCGGTGCGGTCCAAGACGGCGCAGTCGGTGGCGCAATCCACCTTCATCGCAATGGGCGCGGCGGTGGCGGCGGTGGCATTGCCCACGGAACACACCGAAATCAAATGGGCGTTTGCCGCCATCGCGCTTTTGGCGTTTACGTGTATGGCGCTGCTCTTTCGCATTCAACGCCACGGGCTGTGCACCACGCTCATCGGCTGGGTGCGGCGGCTGGGGTTTCGCCTAAAATCGTTGGAACCGAAGGAGCAAAAAATCCGCGAGTTGGATGATGAGATTTATGTTTTTTATAATCGGGACAAAAAATATTTCCGTTGGTGCA
Organism: Verrucomicrobiota bacterium; assembly: GCA_015660155.1. GTDB lineage: Bacteria > Verrucomicrobiota > Verrucomicrobiia > Limisphaerales > UBA1100 > JACNJL01. Next base: position 1,788 of record DQLO01000005.1, on the reverse strand, counting down.
CGCTCACGTATCTCGCGGGTTGGATGTTTGATACCGTGGAAATTATGGCGGTCGCCCATTTGCTGGGCGCGCACGTGACGTGGGCCGATGCCTTTGCAATCGAGGCATTCATCAGCGTGGCGCGTGGATTTAACACCGTGGTGCCCGGCGCGCTGGGCGTGCAGGAATTCAGCGTGGTGGGGCTCTTCACACTGTTCGGCTACGGGCACGAGCTGGGCGCGCAATACGCGGTGGTGCGGCGTGGGCGCGATGTGGTTTTCGCCGCACTCGGCTGGGCGCTGCTGTACGCGGGCGAAGCCACCTGGAAATCTCTGCGCACGGAATCACAAGCCGAAGACGCAACCTGACAACGATTGCTTTTCGCTCACCAACTTCTACACTTCGGCATGCGTTTTTTTTGGATTCTTCTGTGCGGCCTATTCGCCGTGGGTTGCTCGTCGGAAGCGGATAAGCTGGAGAAAAAAGCGAAAGCGGGCGATGTGGAGGCGCAGTATGACTTGGGCTGCCTTTATGAGATGCCCGATGAGGGCAAGGCGGATTTGGTGCGGGCGTATCAATGGTATGCCATCGCCGCCACCAATGGAAATGTGATTGCCGGTGAAAACCTCAGCGACTGCGCGGACACGATGACGGCCCAACAAATCGCCGAAGCCCAAAAGCAAGTGGCGGCGTGGGTTAAAAAGCATCCGCCCAAAGTCGCAGCGAAAAAACCCAAGGCGAACCCCAAACAAAAACCCCAACGCTTGTCGCCCGCCGACCGGTTGGACGCCGCAGTTCGTGCCGGGCTTGGCAAACCCAAAACGGCTTCGCTCACGGCCGCCGATTGGGCGCGTGTGACCCACCTCGATTTGGCCTCAATGCAATTGCGCGATCTCGCTCCGCTGACCCAATGCGCCGCGCTGCGCGAGGTGGATCTCGGCCGAAACGGCCTTTCCAATCTCACGCCACTGGCCGGGCTCGCGAAATTGGAAAAACTCTTTGCGTACGAAAACCGCATCGCCGATCTCAAGCCGTTGGCCAACCTCACCGCCCTGCGCGAACTGCAGCTCGCCGGCAATTCTGCCATCCACGATTTGCAGCCCCTGACAAACCTTCCCCGCCTTGAAGTGCTGGAACTGGCAAACTGCGGCGTCACCGATCTCCAGCCCCTCGCGCGCCTCACCCAGCTCCGCCGCCTCGTGTTGACCTCCAACAAGGTGGCCGACGTAACGACGCTGCACGGCCTCGCGAAGCTGCGCTTTCTTTCCATCAAACATTGCCCCATTCCGCCCGCGCAAGCCGCAGCCCTGCGGAAGGCGCTGCCGAAGTGCAAAATATTCGGGCCATGATTTTATTTTGCCACAGCCGAAGCTTGCAATCTATGACACGCCCGAGCAATTATCCGCGCGTTCCGTGTCGTCACAATTTGTTTATGCGCATTGTTTTTCCATCCCTCACCCTGCTGATTGTTTGCCTTGGCCTGCTCGGCACAGGATGCAGCACGCCGCGCACCTACTCGCTGCCCGATGCGTCGCATCCATCCGATGCCCTGCTGATGGCGCCCTCGATGGACGATCCCATCGAGCCGGTGAACCGCGCGGCCTTCGCGCTCAATGAATTTTTGTTTGCCGTGGCGGTGGAACCCGTCACCGGCGTTTACAACACCCTCGTGCCCAAGCCCGCCCGCACGGGCATTCGTAATTTTCGCAACAACCTATATTACCCGCTGCGGCTCGTAAGTAATTTATTGCAGGGCAAATGGAGCGGCGCGGGCACGGAGACCAAGCGGTTTCTCATCAACACCACCCT
>DQLO01000182.1 GCA_015660155.1 Verrucomicrobiota bacterium | reverse complement strand
CGGGCCATTCCAATGAGGATTGCTCCAGCAATAATTTCAATTCCCCCAAGTGTTCGACAATCAATTCCGGCTCGGCCAATTGCAATTGCTCGCGGGTATTATATCCAGTCAGCACGGCGCAGGAATGGATGCCGCCGGCGTGGGCGGTTTCCACATCGTGCTGCATATCGCCGATGAAGACGGTTTCGTCGGCGAGCAAATTTTGCTCAGCGAGGATTTCGACGATGCGCGCGCGTTTGTCCATCACGCGCACGTAGGCGTGATCGAAATCAAAAGCGATGCGCGCGGATTGTTCGCGGTAATGATCGGGATGAATGGTGCTCAGCAAAAAAGTGCGTAAGCCGTTTGATTTGCAAAAGTCAAAAAACTCGCGAGCGTGCGGCAGGGGCTTGATGGACTTTTGTTCATCAGCGAAGCTGTGTTTGTACCATTCCTCCAATTGCTCCAAAGGGACGCCGGGCGTGACGCGTTCATAAAATTCATCAAAGGGCAAACTGAACTCCGCCCGGAATTGGTCGAGGCTCATCTCCGGCCGGCCGGATTGGGTGAAGGTGTAATTAGTCGCGCGCCACACCGCCGGCAAATCATTAACCAACGTGCCGGACCAATCGAATAACACATTGCGAATCATTCGCCCGCCTTTTCGTCCTCTTTTCCATCCGCCGGTTTGGCCCGCAAATTGATGCGTTTGGGCGTCTCTTCGTCCTCGGCGTCCTTTTCTTTCACCGATTTCCCGCGCAGATTGATTCGCTTCTTGGAGGCCTCGCCCTCCACTTTCTTTTCGCGAAGCTTCGCCTCGGCGATCAGCGTGGCCTTATCGGCGGGCTTCAGCAAGAACGCCGCGACGATCGCCGCCGCCACCGCGATGACCGCACAAATAAAATAGGGCAGCTTGATTGACACATCCAAAAGACCCAATGCAAATAACGGCCCAATGATCCGCGCGAGGCTGCCGATGCTTTGGGTGACCCCCATGATCTCGCCCTGCTCATTGGGGCCGGCGTTCAGGGAAATGAGCCCGTAAGTCGGGGCGCGGTAGACGCTGGAGCTGACGGAAAACAACGCCAGCGCGCCCAGTAGCATATAAAGATGCGGCGCATGAGCCAGCGGCAACCACGCAAGACTCACCCCCAACAAGGACAGCCCAACGACGATCAGCCATTTCTCGCCCAGCCAATTGACCAGCGGCCCGATGAACTTGCCCTGAATGATAGCGCCGAGCAGTCCGCAAAAGACGAGCATATAATAGGCGATCGTCCGCGTGTAATCGATCGAAGCAATTTTTCCGCTGGCGGGGACGAAATGTATTTCTTCATAAACGATCCGCCCACTTTTGGGCGCGGTAAAAACATTGGTGCTGTCGAGTGTGACCAGCGTGCACAGAGGCTCGCCCTTCCGGACCTCGCCGCCCTGCTCCACGTGCCAATGGCGAATCTCCGTGATTTGGTTTTCATCAAATTCCGCGTGCACCGTTTGCTGAAAACTAAATGTTCCGGGCGATTCTTTCGTACCGGTAAAGGTGACCACGAAGGTGGATTCAAAACAGGTGAAACAAAATGTGGCCATGAAAAACACGCCCATGAGACAGGCGAGTTGTTTGCGCTTTAGTACGCCGGTGATTTGCTGCAAGCGCGGTGGCGGCGACGCGGGATCGCTTTCCGGCGTGCGGCTTTCGCCCAACACGAAGTAAGCCAGAATGAGGTTGAGCCCGCAGATGGTGGCCGCCGTCCAGCCGGGGCCGCTGGCGCCAAACCATTCCGCGCTCAACGCGCCCAAGGCCGGCCCCACGATGAAGCCCAAGCCAAACGCCATCCCGATGAGCCCCATTCGTTTGGAGCGCTCTTCGGGTGGCGACACGTCGGCGATGTACGCGCTGGCCACCGAGAGGTTGGCGCCGCAGACGCCCGCTGCCATTCGCGAAGCGAGCAAGCCCCACAACGATTCATAATAGCACGCCAGCGCAAACAGGATGTACGAGATGCACGCGCCCGCAGTGCTGATGAGCAACACCGGGCGGCGGCCGATGCGATCGGACAAGCGTCCCCACCATGGGGCGAAAAGGAATTGCATCAGCGAATACGAGGCCACGATGAGGCCGGCGATGATGCCCGTCGCGCCATAGGTTTTCGCAAAAAGCGGCAGCACCGGCAGCACGATCCCGAAACCAATCAGGTCGATGAAGACGGTCATGAAGATGACCAACAGTGATGCTTTACGTGCCATGCGCGACGGGCGGGGACGTTAACGCACCGAGGCCGCGCGGGGAAGCAAAACCGCTCAGGCTTTTTCTAGGTCAATTTCTAGTTCCGTGTCGGACGCACCGTAAAGCCATTGCCAACTCGCGCGGATGTCTTCCAAAATCATGTAAAGCGAAGGCACCAACACGAGCGTGACGAGCGTGGCGAACATCACGCCAAACCCAATCGAGACAGCCATCGGAATGAGGAATTGCGCCTGGACGCTTTTTTCAAAAAACACCAACGGCGTGAGGCCCGCAAAGGTGGTCAGTGAGGTTAGCATAATCGCGCGGAAACGCGCCACGCCGCTCACGCGCACGGCGTCGATGATGTGCTCGTGCTTGGGGCGGTTACGGTTTACGAAGTCCACCATCACGAGGCTGTCGTTCACCACCACGCCGGTGAGCGCCACCACGCCGAACATCGACAGCACTGTCAATTCCATCCCCATAATCAGATGCCCGAGCACCGCGCCAATGAGGCCGAACGGGATCGCGGCCATCACGATAAAGGGTTGGATGTACGACTTGAAGGGGATGGCGAGCAGCCCATAAATCATCACCATCGCCACGATGAACGCGCGGAACATGCTCGAGAGTGTGAGTTCCTGTTCCTGTCGCGCGCCCTGAAAACCGTGCTGCAACCCGGGGTATTCGGCAACCAATTCGGGCAAATCTTTTTGCTCTAAACTGGCGATGAGTTTGTTGGGTTCAATGCGCGTGGTGTCCACATCGGCGGTGATGTTCACCGAGCGGCGGCCATCCACGCGGCGGATGCTCGCATAGCCGCGCCCTTCCTCGATGGCGGCGACTTCACTGAGGGGCACCGCAAACCCATCGCGCGTGTGGATGCGCAAATCGTGCAGATCGTGCAGCGAACGGCGATGGTCCGCGGGATAACGCACCATCACTTTTACATCATCCCGATTGCGCTGCAGTCGCTGGGCTTCCTCGCCATAAAACGCCTGTCGCACTTGATGCGCGAGATCCGCTTGCCGCAAGCCGAGCAATTCCGCCTCCGGCTTGAGCTTGATTTTCAACTCCCGTTTGCCCTCGCGAAAGGTATCGGTGATGTCCTGCACGCCTGGATAATTCCTGAGACGCGCCTTCAAGTCCTCCGCGGCCGCCTTAAGCGTCTCGAGGTTCGGACCGCTCAAGCGAATGTTGATGGGTTTGCCCGCCGAAAAAATACTGGCGCTGAAGCCCACCTCCGTGGCACCGGAAAATTCCCCGGCTAATTCCCGCCAGCGGTCAGCCATTCCCTGGCTCGTGATGGTGCGTTCCTCGGAGGGCGCCACCTCGAGGTGCACCTCGCCTTTGTGGCTCCCAAAATGACTGGCCTCGAAATTACCGCCCGCCATTTCCGCCTCCATCCGAAAGGGTTGCTG
>DQLO01000282.1 GCA_015660155.1 Verrucomicrobiota bacterium | reverse complement strand
GCTGTTGACGATGAGGCGGATCAGCGCCTTGCGACTCCACTTGCGGCGCACCAATTCCGCGGCCAACCAGTCGAGCAACTCCGGATGCGTCGGCGCATCGCCGCGCACGCCAAAATCGTTTACCGTGCGGACAATGCCTTCGCCGAATAAGTTGGCCCAAATTTGATTCGCCGTCACGCGCGGCACGAGTGGATTTTTGCCATCCACCAACCACCGCGCCAAATCCAGCCGATCACCCTGCGCGCGGTTTGTAATTTTCGGCAAGGTGGCGGGCGTGAGCGCCGCCACCTTTTCGCGCGGCTGCTTGAACTCGCCCCGATGCATCACGTGCGTGGCGCGCGGGGAATTGGCGCGCTGCGAAATCACGCGCACACTCATCACCGGCGATTTGGGCGCGGGCTTTTTCAACTCCGCCAGCAACGCCTTCGCCTCCGCATCCCGCTCGCGGAAATAACTGAGCAACGCCGCCGCTTGTTGGGCGTCGCGCTTGGCCGGCTCAATGGCGAGCGCTTTGACGACTGCGGGCGGGATGCCGTCGCCCGCCGTTTGCCCCGTGCGCGCGGTGATGCGAAATCGCCCGAGCGTGTGTTGGGCGCCGTATTGTTGATCGAGCACCACCTGAATTTTCGTGGTGTCCTTAAATGAAATCACCTTCGCGGTCGTGAGAATTAGTTGATGCGGTTTGCCGAACTGCGGGCTGATTGCCCAGCCGGTGCCTTTATTGCCCTCCGCGACTTTGCCGTCGATGGCGTTGACGGCCGGCCACTTGTCTTGCGCAAAATCCGCGCGCGCGCCCGAGAGCGCAACGCGATGTTTTTTGGCATCAAACTTCGTGTCGCTCGTGGCGTACACGCGCACGTCGTTCAGCACAAAATTCCCGTGCGCCGTGCGGCCGGGGCCATTGGCTTTGAGCGATTTGCCCGGCAGCGCCTCGATTTTAATGCCAGTGATTTCTTGAACTTCCGTGGTGAATTCCAGCGTGTACTTGGCCTTGGCGGGGTTTGCGCCCGCGACCAAAAACGAGCCGTCTTTTTGTGGCTTGAATTGCACGCCCTTCGGCCCTTTCACCGAGGTCATCGTCAGCGGGTGGAATGTTTCCGGATTCGCCACGCGCTTTTCCAGCGTCGCCCGCAGTTGTTTTTCCAATTCCGGCAGTAGCGCCTTCAACGCTTCATCGCGCGCGGCGACTTTGGTTTGCAGTCCCTTCACGCGAGTGTCGTACGCGGCCTTCGCTTTCAGCCACGATTCGTAATCTTTTTTCGAGCGCGGCACATTGGAGTTGGTTTCATCGCCATTGTTGAAGTACGCAAAAAACTGGTAGTATTCTTTGTGGGTGAATTGATCGTACTTGTGCGTGTGGCAGCGCGCGCAGCCGACCGTGAGCCCGAGCCAAACCGCGCCGAGCGTTTCCACGCGATCCATCACGGCGGCCACGCGCCATTGTTCTTTGTCCGTGCCGCCCTCGGTGTTGGTGAGCGTTTGGCGGTTGAAGGCGGTGGCGAGCTTTTGCGCTTCGGTGGCATTCGGCAACAAATCACCGGCGAGTTGTTCGATGGTAAATTGGTCAAACGGCAAATCCGAGTTGATCGCCTCAATGACCCAATCGCGATAGCGCCACGCGTTGAGGCGCGCGCGGTCTTTTTCATAACCGTCGCTGTCGGCATAGCGCGCCTTGTCCAGCCAATGTCGCCCCCAGCGTTCGCCAAAGTGCGGCGAGGCCAAAAGGCGATCGACCAATTTGCCGTAAGCGTCCGGCGACTTGTCGTTCACAAAATTATCTACTTCCAAAGGTGTGGGCGGCAGGCCGAGCAAATCATAATTGAGCCGCTTGATGAGCGTCGGCCGATCGGCCACGGGGGAGGGCGGCACGCCGACCGTTTTTAGTTTGGCATAAACGAACCAATCAATTTGATTGCGCGCCTGCGTTTTGCCATTCACCGCGGGCGGTTTGGAATCCAGCGGCCGGTACGCCCAGTGCTGCGTCCACTTGCCGCCCTCGGAAATCCATTGGCGAATCTTGGCGATGTCTTTCGCTGGAAGAGGTTTGCCTTTTTCGGGCGGCGGCATTTGCTCGTCCGCATCGGTGGTGGTTAGGCGATAAATCAGTTCACTTTGATCCGGCTTGCCCGGCACCACGGCGTGTTCGCCCGACTTCAATTCCGCCCGCAAACTCGCTCGGTCGGTCAGGTTCAATCCCGCCTTTTGCTTGTCCGGCCCATGGCATTCGGTGCAGTGCTCGGCAAAGATCGGCTGAATGTCCCTGGCAAAATCGACCGATGCCGCAGTGGAAGACAGAACCAAAACGCCAAATCCAAGACAAAAGTGCCTGAAATGTGCGTTTTGGGTGGAAAAATGATGCCACATCGCGTTTTTGTTTTAGACTTTCCAGCCCATTTCCGTCAAACTATTAGTGCCGTGAGGGCCGTGAAAAAAAGGTCAAAAGACCTGTCGCGATGGTATAAAACGTGCTACCTTAAAGTATGATGAAGAAACTGCCACAAGTATTCATGGGATTCGTTCTGGCGATGGCCAGCGCACAAGCCGCGGTTCCAGGCGCATTGCCGCCTTCGGGGGTGCCAACTCCCGGTGCAAATCCGGTTCCTGCGACTGGTTCGCCCGTCAATCCGTTAAGCAATTTTCCGCAGATAAAAATGTCCCCTAGCCAAGCGCTTCAGGTGTTGTCGCAATCAGGCTATTTTGCAAAACCGCATTACAACGGCGTGCCCGATCCCGTGGCGACGCGCAACGTGATGATGCGTGGCCGCAACCGGAAACAAATCGCACAGAAGCTTCGGAATATTATTATTCCGCGTTTGGACAATGTGGACAATTTTAACATGACAGATATTGTTGTGGTGCTCAGTTCACTCATCAAGGCCAATGATCCTGATGGCGTTGGGGTTAACATCATCATTAATCCATATCTATCACCTGGTTCGCCCAATAACCAAGGTGGCGGAGGTGCCGGTCAGGGTGCCGGACAAGGTGGCGGCGCAGCCGGAGGCGCGGGTGGAGTGGATCCGTTGACGGGTTTGCCCACGGGTGCCGGCGGCGGTGGCCCCGGAGCAGGTGGTTCCGGCGTTCAAGTTGACCCAATTACAGGTTTGCCCGTTGGCGGCGGCGCAGGCGCCCCCGGAGGTGGTGGCGGATTGCCCGGTGGTGGCGGATTGCCCGGTGGTGGCGGATTGCCCGGTGGTATGGGTGGACTGCCCGGCGGCGGCGGATTGCCCGGAATGGGCGGCGGCGCGATACCCGGGATGGGTGGCGGTGGAGCAGGTGGTGGCGGTGCCATTACTGCAGCATTTATGCCGGAGAGAGTTCAAGTGCGTGGGCTCACCGGAGCGCTGCATAATCTCACGGCCAAGCAAGTGCTCGACATTGTGACCATGTCTTTCGATTATCCGATCCAGTATGTGATTCTCGATCAGGGAGTTGTATTTGTGCAGAAACCCGCCAGCCAACAGGGCTATTTCACACGTACTTTCAAGCTGAACCCCAGCGCAGTGCTAGGATTCCCGATGACTGTGCAAGGTAACGGTGGTGGCGGCAACGGCGGTGGCGCAGGTGGTGGGCAACCCGGGGGCGGCGCAGGCGGCGGCCAACCCGGCGGCGGCGGGCAGCCCGGAGGCGGTGGTGGCTATGGTGGAAGTCCCGGCGGTGGAGGTCCCGGCGGTGGAGGCATGGGCCTCGGCGGCGGCGGTCTCGGAGGCGCACCTGGCGGTGGCGGGCCTGGTGGCAGTCCGCAATTTCGGCAGATCAATGGCTTTCCGGTTCAGGGGCTCGGACAGGGATTTGTTCCGCGTGGATTTCAGACGGGTAACCGTTTCAACGTGCAGCCGTTTAACCAGCAGAGTTTTGGAGTGAATCAAGGCTTTCAGCGCTTCAATTCTGTCACGCCAGGATACGGTCAATCACGTGTCCAGCCACGTCGGTAAGGCGGAAGTCGCGGCCTTGGTATTTGTAGGTCAGTTGCTCGTGGTTCAGGCCCAAGAGGTGAAGGATGGTGGCGTTGAGGTCGTGTAAATGCACGGGGTCGCGCGCCGGTTGATAGCCCAGTTCGTCCGTGGCGCCAAATTCAAATCCGCCTTTTACTCCGCCGCCGGCGAGCATCATCGTGAATCCCTCTTTGTGATGATCGCGGCCTACATTGTTGCCGGCACCGGCGTTGCTCTTGCCTTGGAGCATGGGCGTGCGGCCGAATTCGCCGCCGAGCACAATCAGCGTTTCATCGAGCAGTCCGCGTTGTTTTAAATCCTTGATGAGCGCGGCCACGGGTTGATCGATCTGCTTGGCCTTTTTTGGGATGTTCGTGAAAACGCCGCTGTGATGATCCCAGCCCTGATCGAAGAGTTGGACGAACCGCACGCCGCGTTCCACGAGCCGCCGCGCGAGGAGGCAGTTGTTGGCGAAGCTGGCTTTGCCGGGCTGCGTGCCATAGAGCGCGTGGGTGGCTTTCGATTCCTTGGAGGTGTCCATCAACTCCGGCACGCTCGTTTGCATTCGAAACGCCAGTTCGTACTGCGCGATGCGCGTGGCGATTTCGGGGTCGCCCACGTCGGCCAGTGATTGTCGGTTCAGAAAATTTATTCCATCGACAATCTCGCGCCGATCTTTGCCGCTGACGCCTTTGGGGTTGGAGAGAAACAACACCGGTTCGCCGCTGCTACGAAATTCGATGCCTTGATGCAGCGTCGGCAAAAAGCCGCTGCCCCAAAGGCTATTACCCGCGCCGGCTACGTTACCGGTGATGAAGACCACGTAGCCGGGGAGGTCGCGGTTTTCGCTGCCTAGCCCGTAGCTCACCCACGAGCCAATGCCCGGTCGGCCAAACCGCTCGAAGCCGGTGTGCTGAAAAAGCTGCGCCGGAGCGTGATTGAAATGGTCCGTGGTCAACGACTTCACAAGGCAAAGCTCATCCGCCACGCCGCCGAGTTGCGGCAGTTGCTCCGAAAGCTCCAGCCCCGACTGACCGTGTTTTTGAAACTTGAATCGCGTACCGAGCAGCACCGGGTGTTCGCGAATAAACGCCAGTTGTTTGCCCTTGAACATGTGGTCCGGGCATTTTTGGCCGTTGCGTTTTACCAACTCCGGCTTGGCGTCAAAGAGTTCCAATTGCGAAGGCGCGCCGACGAGGTGGATGTAAATGACGTGCTTCGCGCGCGGCTTAAAATGCGCGCGTGGTTCGCCTTTTAACACCGACGCCAACGCCATCGCCCCGATGCCTGCGCCGGCGGACTTCAAGAATTCCCGGCGGGTTTCGGTGAGGTAGTATTGCCGAAGCGGATTCATTGTTTCGTAATCGTCTCGTCCAGATTCAGTAAAATATTTGCGATGAAAAACCATGCGGCCAGTTCGCCGGTATCCAACCCCTTCGGTGCCTTCCAGCCCTTGACGTTGCCGATGATTTCCGTTGCCGCCTTGGTGTTCTTTTCAAAATATGCGTGCCGCTTTAGCAGGAGCGATTTCACAAATTTTAATTCCGCCGGGCGCGGTGAACGGGAAAGCGCTGCCTTGAAGGCAAACTCAATTTTCGCCTCCGGCCCAGCTTTGGTTTCCGCAAGCACGCGACCGGCGAAGGCGAGCGCCATCTCCACATAAGCTTCGTCGTTCATCAGCGTGAGCGCTTGGAGCGGGGTGTTGGTGCGCGGGCGTTGAACCACGCAAGTGCCGCGATCAGGCGCATCGAAATTTACGAAGCTCGCGTAAGGCGCGCCGCGCCGCCACACGACATACACGCCGCGACGGAAACGGTTTTCATCCGTGGCCACGTTGAATTTCGGTCCATTACGGCCGACGTGCCGCCAGATGTTTCCCGGTTGCGGCGGGTAAATTGGCGGGCCGTGCATCTTCGTGCTGAGCAATCCGCTGATGGCCAGTGCGTTGTCGCGCACCATCTCCGCGCTCATCCGCAACCGCGCCGCGCGCGCGTAAAATTTGTTCGCCGCATCGGCCGCCAGTAATGCCGGCGTCACCCGCGAGGATTGGCGGTAAGTGGCGCTCATCACGATGAGTTTGTGAATGTGTTTCATCGACCAGTCGCGTTCCATGAATTCCACCGCCAACCAGTCGAGCAACTTCGGGTGCGTTGGCGGTTTCGATTGTTTCCCGAAATCCTCCTGCGTCGCCACGAGGCCGCGCCCCATGATTTCCGCCCACCAGCGATTTACCGTCACGCGCGCGACCAGCGGATTGTCGGCATCGACGAGCCAGTTCGCCAGTCCCAGCCGGTTGCGTGGCCAATTCTTTTTGAAAGGATGCAGCGCCGTTGGCGTTTCGCTGGCCACCGCATTGCCGGGGGAAAGATAACTGCCCCGCCGCATCACGTGCGTCTTGCGTGGCTTTTCGCGCTCCATCATCACCAGCGTGGTGGGTGGCTTGAGGGTGTTGATTTGCTTGGCGAGCGCCAGGACTTTTAGTTCCTCCTTTTTAAGGATCGGATATTTTATTTTGAAATGTTTTTCCAGCGTCGCCTTTTCTTTTTTGGACCAGTTTGATTTACGGAGAATCGCCGCGATATTTTTCGGTGGATTCGGCTCCTCGGCCAAGTCCTTCCGCAACGCCTTCACCTTCGTTTGCGCGGCGTCCATTTGGGCGTTCAACTTTTTCAACTTGGCCGCCCTTGCGGCGTCGATGGGCAATTCCATTGTCGGCCCGTAAAAATCCCACGTCACGCCCTTGCCCAGTTGCTTCACTTCCAGCGGCGTGTTGTTGAAAAATGCGAACAGCGAATAATATTCCTTCATCGCAATGGGGTCATACTTGTGGTCGTGGCATTGGGCGCACTCCAGCGTGGTGCCGAGGAAAACCGTGCCGGTGGTGTTCACGCGGTCGACGACTTGGTTGAATCGATTTTCCTCCGGATGCACTCCGGCTTCCACGTTGCACGTTGGCGTGCGGTGAAAGCCCGTCGCGATGCGCTGGGCCGCCGTGGCTTTCGGTAAAAGGTCGCCGGCGATTTGCTCGATGACAAATTGGTTGAACGGCATCCCTTTATTAAAGGCATCAATTACCCAATCGCGGTAGGCCCAACTGTCGCGAAGTTGGTCGGCTTGGTAGCCGTTGCTGTCGGCGTAGCGCGCGAGGTCCAGCCACGGGCGCGCCCAGCGTTCGCCGTATTGGGGGTTTTTCAAAAGGCGGTCGACGATTTTTTCGTAAGCCTTCGCGCTGGGATTTTTCAAGAAAGCCTCCAGCACCGCAGGCGAGGGCGGCAGGCCGATGAGATCCAAATGCACCCGCCGCAGCAATTGCCCCGGCCTTGCCTCGGGCGAGGGCTGCAACTTTTTTGCGCGCAATTTGGCCAACACAAATTGGTCGATCGCATTGCGCGGCCAATTGGAATCGATGTGGGGCAGGGCGGGGCGCTGTGGTTTTTGGTACGCCCAATGTTGCGCAGTCGGCGCGGCATTTATCGCAGCCACTGCAGCCCAAACCATAACCATGAACAATCGCGCGCCCATACGTGGGAAATCTACTGGAATCCGATGCCACGGGCAACCTCGCTATTTACATTTCACTTGAATAACCGCGCCACGGCGGCAATCCTAAAGCCATGAACGCTCCCTTGCTTTCCGGATTATTGGGCCTTTTTCTTTTGACCTCACCGCTCGCCGCCGCCGATTGGCCGGCGTACCGCGCCGATGGCCACCGTTCTGCGGTCTCCACTGCAAATCTTCCTGCCAAATTGTTTCCGCATTGGACCTTCCAGCCGCGTCACGCGCCCCGCACGGCTTGGCCGGTTTCGGGCGAGGAGGAGCCGCGGATGCATTCGGACCGCGCTTATCACGTGGTCATCACGGGCACCACTTTGGTTTTTGGGGACAACGTGGATAATCACGTGCACGCGCTGGACACGCGCACGGGGAAAATGAAATGGAGTTTTGCCGCCGAAGGTTCTGTGCGGTTCGCGCCAATGATTGACGATGGTCGAGTTTATTTTGGCTCCGATGACGGTCACGTCTATTGTGTGAGTATTGCCAAGGGCACGTTGATCTGGAAATACCGCCCCAGCCCGAGCGGCGAACGCATCATTGGGCGTGATCGGTTGATTTCGTTGTGGCCCATTCGCACGGGGGTTTTGATTGAAGACGACATACTGTACACCACCGCAGGAATTTTTCCGTACGAGGGTCTTTATATTGCGGCGGTGAATGCCAAGACCGGCAAACCGATTTGGGTGAATGATACCGCCGGTGATCAGGCATGGGCGCTGGCGTACGGGGGGATGTCCTTGCAGGGTTATCTCGTGGCATCGGCTGATCGGTTGTATGTGCCTACCGGTCGCGGCATGCCCGCGGCGTTCAATAAACGTACCGGCAAATTCATTCGTTTGCTGAGTGGCGGTGGCAAGACGGGCGGCTCGTGGGTGATGATGGACGGAGATGAGTTGTTCGCCGGCGTTGCGAATCAAGGCACCGACACCAAAGTCACCTTTGATGCAAAAAGTGGCAATAGCCTTGGCGACCAGTTTTCGCAGTATCCATCCGTCGACCGAGTGCACACCAAAGACACCGTGTACATCGCCACGCGAAAAGGAATCTACAGCATCGACCGCGCAGCACATTCTGATTTGAATAAGAAGAACAAAGAATCCGATACGTTGGCCAATACCATCAAAGCCATTCGCAAACGCCACAAGGCTGCAGCCAATAAGCCGGATGAACTCAAGAAACTTGCCGATGAACTAGCCAAAGCCACCACGCGCCACAGCGATACCGCCAAGGAAATAACCGCGCTCAAAGGCGCTGTCGTGAAGTGGCATACTAAACAAAAAAAGCTCGGCCCTTTGGCGCTCGCCGGCGGCACGCTCTTTGCCGGAGGCGATGGCTTTGTGATTTCGCTGGAAGCCGCCACGGGCAAGCGCGTGATGGATCACGCAATCAAAGGCCGCGCGTTTAGTCTTGCCGTGGCTGACGACCGCCTTTTTGTGAGCACCGATAATGGCGCGATTCACTGCCTCGCGCCGCGCGCGCTGGCGGCGGGTGGGCGCACGATAAAGCCCAATTCTGCCGCGCCTAGTTATGGTGCAAACATTAAGGTTCGTGCGAAGACGGTTTTGGATATGGCAAAAATTGATCGTGGTTGGTGCCTTATCGCCGGTGCGCGGGATGGCAGTTTGGCGGAATATTTAGCCGAGGAAACAGAGCTCACCATCGTGGTGGTTGAACGCGACGCCCAGCGCTTGAAAGCCATTCGGTCACGGTTGATGAAGACCGGACTGATCGGAAGTCGTGTCTTTGTGTTGGATGCGCCGTACAGTGATTTGCCGGATTACTTTGCCAATCTCATCGTGTCCGAGCGCGCGATGTTGGGCGAGGAATTGAATTTGCCGGTGAATCAACTTGCCCGCGTGCTCCGGCCCTCGGGGGGTCAGTTGGTGCTTGGGTTGATCAAGGATTGGCCGCTAGCGAGTGTTGAAAAAATCAGAGATGGGCTAAAGGCCAACGCGGCCGCCGAGACGACATTTCGCGTTGCCAACAATCATCTGCAATTCACCCGCGGCAAACTCAAAGGCGCGGGCAGTTGGACGGGGCTGTATGGCAATACCGCGAACACTTCGTCCACGCCGGACACTTTGGTGAAGGGGCCGCTCGGGGTGCTGTGGTACGGCGAGCCGGGCAGTCAGGATATGGTGGGTCGCCACGCGCGCGCGGCGAGCCCGTTGGCCATCAATGGCCGGCTCTTCATGCAAGGAGCGGAAGTGGTGATGGGTTACGATGCCTATAATGGCACATTTTTGTGGAAGCGGAAAATCCTCGGCGCGGTGCGCGTGCGGGTGGATGTGGATGGCTCGAATATCACGGCCACGGACGATGCGATTTTTGTGGCCACACACAGTCGCGTATTACAGCTCGATGCACAGTCCGGCAAAACGATTCGCGAATTTCCTGTGCCGCGCAAAAAAGGCGATCAGGACTTGCGCTGGGGATACATCGCGGTGCACGACAACATTCTGATTGGATCGGGAGCAACGGAGTTGGCGAAAGTGTACGAGTACCTGTGGAAATCAATCACGAAGGACGACAAATGGGTGGCGGAAAAGGATGTGCCGAAGGATGCGTTGTCCACATTAAAATCAGTGAAGGCCAAATTTCCAACGCCCGATGCCCGCGCTTATGCCCACTTCAGGCGCACCGACCTGCACTGGCGTAAAATGATTTCAAACCCTCCGGGCTGGCTGCCGGATCATGACCCTTCTCCGGTGGAAGACAAAAAGATAATGACCAGCGAGAAGGTGTTCGCGTACGACATCACCACCGGCAAAATGCTGTGGGAGCACGCGGGCAAATCGATTCCGAATATTTCGCTTGTCATTGGTGATGGACGCATTTTTTTCCTGAAGGATGACCTCAATGAAAAGGAACGCGCCCAAGCCCAGGCCACCACGGCGGCCAATATCGCCAGCGACACTTATGTGCCGGAGCGCGAACAGGCGTTGCCCCAGGATGAGCGCGATTATCGGCGTGTGGTTTGTCTGGACATCAAGACCGGGCGCGAAATTTGGAACCGCCCTTACGACCTCACCGGCGCCGGCGGCACCAAGCTTGGGTTGGCCTATCAGGACGGCCGGGTTCTCGCCTTCGGGCATTACAGTAACCACGATGAAGGGCCCTTCAACAAGCGCAATCATCCCGGCCTGAACTGGCGGCGAATCACCGTACTCGACGCCAGCGGCGGCAGCATGCTTTGG
>DQLO01000418.1 GCA_015660155.1 Verrucomicrobiota bacterium | reverse complement strand
GCCCGCCGCGCGCTCGGCCTTGGGCGAATTGTATTTGCCGCTGGATGGATTGATCGATGTGGATGCCGAAAAGGTGCGCTTGGAAAAACAGTTGGAAAAAATCGCGGGCGAAATTTCCAAAGCGAGCGCGAAGTTGAAAAATCCCAAATTCACCGAACGCGCGCCGGAAGAAGTTTTGCAGGAAGCCAAAGATCGCCTGGCCGATTGGCAGCAAAAGGAGCAACAAACCTGCGAGGCCATCGAATACCTTGCCGAAGCCTGAGATGGCCGCGCTCGCCAAAGCCCTGTTGCAGCCGGTGGTCCTCTTGTGGCTGGCGTTGCTGGGCTCGGCCGGTTGGTTTATTTACAAACGCAAATATCGTTTGGCCGCGCTTCAAGGCGGACTGGCACTGGCGTTGTTCATCCTCGGCAGTTCACCGCTAGCGGGAAATTTACTTTCGCGATTGGAAGCGCCGTACGGCCGCACGAGTTGGGAAACACTTCCGGAAGCCGATGCGGTGCTCGTGCTTGGCGGTATTGGTGGGGGATCCGATTCGGAAATCACCGGCATTGATTTCAGCTCCACCGTGGATCGATTGCTGACGGGCATCGACCTCACCCGTCGCGGCAAAGCGCCGGTGTTGGTTTTGGGCGGAGGCGGTTACTGGAAAAATGGAAAGTTGGGATCGGAAGCGGAGCGCATTCGCCCGTGGATGGAGAAATGGAAACTCGCCGAAGACATCCCCGTGCACGACCTCGGCGTATGCGCCAACACTTATGAGGAGTCGCAAAAATTCGCGGCTCTGGCGCGCAAGGAGGGATGGAAAACAATTCTGCTTGTCACCTCCGCGAGCCACATGAAACGGGCTGAAGCGGTATTTCTTTCCAGTGGCGTCGAGGTCACGCCGGTGGCTTGCGATTTTGGCGCGTGGCGGCATCGGAACGAATGGAATATTTTCCCGAGCATTGACCGCCTCAAGGCCGTCCAAATTTGGATGTACGAGTCCGCTGGTTGGATGTATTACCGCTCGAAGGGTTGGATTCAACTCGACGCATTACCCGAAAAATGAAACCGCCGAATATTACCGCTGCCGCTCGATGCGCCAAAGATGTGGCGCACAAAGTCGGTGTGTTTCTCAAAAGCCAACTGCGCACGCCCAAGCACATCAACCTGCAAACCGCGCACGACATCAAGCTGGAGTTGGACAACCGCAGCCAAGCGATGATCGAGCGTGGGCTGCGCAAAGGCTTTCCGCACGTGCCCTTTCTGGGCGAGGAAGGGGAGGTGGGCGACACCACCGGCGAGTGGCGTTGGGTGGTGGATCCCATCGACGGCACGGTGAATTTCAGCCGCGGCATTCCGCACGCGTGCGTGTCCATCGCGCTGCAACAACGCCGCGCGGATTCCACCGGTCATTGGGCCGATTACGATTCGGTGATCGGCGTGGTGTACGATCCGTTTCTGGATGAAATGTGGACCGCCCGCGCCGGCGGCAAGGCCAAGCTTAATGGCCGCGCCATTCACGTCAGCGAAACGAGCACGCTGGAAACCTCCATCGTCTCCATCGGATTTTCCAAGAGCCGCACCACCATCAAAAAAAATCTGCCGCTCTTCGCGCGGTTATATCAACGCGTGCTCAAAGTGCGCCTGATGGGCAGCGCCGCGCTGGCGATGACTTGGACGGCCGGCGGCCGATTGGACGCCTACCGGCAGCTCGGCGTGTATTTGTGGGACATCGCTGCGGGCGGGCTAATCCTCGAATGCGCCGGCGGCGAGTGCTGGCGCAAACCCATGCCCCGCAAATACACCTACGAAATGATCGCCACCAACGGCCGCTTGCGGAAAAAAATTCAGCGCTTGCTTTAGGCGCACGCCTTCACGAACGCCTTGAACACGCGGAGAAATTCCGGATGCGTATCGATCAATCGTTCGGGGTGGAATTGCATTCCCAACAAAAATGGCGCGTCTTTGGCTTCGGCCTCCGTCAACTCAATCGCTTCGATGATCCCGTCTTGGGTTTGCGCCGTGGCGCGGAGCATCGGCGCGAGGTCGCCGACGGCTTGGTGATGGGCGCTGTTGATGCGCAGCGTGGCGCGCCGGAAAATTTTTCGCATCAACGAACCCTTCGCAAGTTCTACTGAGTGCACCAATTTGTGTGCCTCGCCTTTGCGCGCGTGGAACATGGCTTTGGGGCGTTCGGTGGTGATGTCAGTTACCAATCCGCCGCCGAGGGCGATGTTGAGCACTTGCGGCCCGCGACAAATGGCGAGCATCGGTTTGCGTTGTTGCAGCGCCTGTTCGATGAGTTGAAACTCAAACAAATCGCGCGCGGGATCCACACCGTCGGCCTTGGCTTTGATGCGGCGGGGCAGGGCGGGGTCGTATAAATCCGGCTGCAAATCATCGCCGCCGGTGAGCATCACGCCATCGGCGCGGGTCACCATTTCGCGCGCGAGATTTTTTTGTTCGGGAAAATTTGGCGCGAGCAAAGGTATGCCACCCGCTCGCGCGATAGCGCGCGTGTACCAAAACGACAAGCTCGTGGAGCGGTCGCGAAACTCCGCGCCCTTATGCTCGGTCATAGTGGATACCACGATGAGCGGCGCGCGCTTCACAGCGTGGCCTCCGGATAACGCTCGCGGATGGTGGCGATGAGCCGCGCTTCTTCGTCAAAAGGAACTTTTTTGCGGGCGATGCGGCGCTTTACATTTTCCAAAAGCTCCAGCCAATCCTCCAGCGAAGGTTCGTCGTACGTCTGCCATGAGTCATAGCGTTTGTCGCGCAACCGAAACAGCCAGCGGTTGCCCACTTTCTTGGCCGAGACCTGGATGCGTTCGCCCTCCTCCGTGCGGCGTTTCCAGCCGATGTCACCCTTGTTGCTAGCCATTTTATTGATCCGGCAAATCCACGCTCGCCACCGCGTGCGCCGCCATCCCCTCGCCGCGACCCACAAAGCCCATTGTTTCGTTGGTGGTGGCCTTGATGCCCACGGCGCTCGCATCGATACCCAGCGCGGCGGCGATGTTCTCTTTCATGGCGGCAATGTGCGGGGCGATTTTAGGCGCTTCGGCGATGAGCATCGCATCAACATTATTGATGCGACCGCCGCGCTTTTCAACTTGTCGCGCGGCTTCCTCCAGAAAAATTTTGCTGGGCGCATCTTTCCACTGCGCATCGCTCGGCGGGAAAAATGAACCGATGTCGCCCTCGCCAATCGCACCGAGCACCGCATCGCAAATGGCGTGCATCAGCACATCGGCATCGGAGTGGCCGTCAAGGCCGGTGTCGTGCGGGAGGTTGACGCCGCCGAGAATGAGCAGCCGACCGGCCTTGAGCTGATGCACATCGTATCCAATTCCCACGCGATTCACGGCGGCAGTGTACGGCAGGAAAGGGCGCGGCTCAATACTTCCCGTCGCGGACTTGGAAATGGGTGGGCTTGCCGTGGCTGCGGCCTTCGGTTTTGATCCAGTGGGCGGTCCAACTCAGCATGGTTTCCAGCGAGGTTTCCGGCGCGCCGAGAATGTTGACAGCGGCGGCGGGGTTGCTGAGCCATGCGGTTTCGGCTTCGGTGCCGGTGAATTGGACTTTGCGCTCGAGCAGTTCAGCGAGTCGTTGGGCCACCGCACGCACGGCCAGTATTTCAGGGGAACTGAGGTTCAACCGGCGCGGCGGGTTTGCAGCGAGGCCGAGGCTGC
>DQLO01000036.1 GCA_015660155.1 Verrucomicrobiota bacterium | reverse complement strand
CCAGCAGTGACGGAATACGAGGAGCTGAAGGCGCAGGTTTTTGAAAGCAACTAATCCTCCCCCCGCCGCACGCGCGTCATCAACTCCTTCAGCGCCTCCTTCGGGCCTTTGCCTTCGTAAAGCATCGCGTGTACTTGCTCGATGATGGGCGTTTCCACGTCGAGCGTTTGCGCCAGTGCGCGCGCGGATTTCGCGGTGGGATGGCCTTCCGCCGTGGCCGAGGCCAGCACTTCTTCGAGTGGTTCGCCTTTGGCAATACGTTCTCCGAGAGTGCGGTTGCGGCTTTGTTTTGAGAAACAAGTGACCGTGAGATCGCCCATGCCGCTGAGGCCATTAAAAGTATTGGGCTGCGCGCCGGCCGCCGTGCCGAGCCGCCGCATCTCGCGCAAGCCGCGGGTGATGAGCGCGGCCTTGGCGTTGTCGCCAAGTTGGAGGCCATCGCAAACTCCGGCGGCAATGGCCATCACGTTTTTTAATGCGCCGCCGAGCTCCACCCCCAAAATGTCTTTGCTGGTGTAAACGCGGAGGGTGGGGCGGTGCAGCCATTCCTGCACAGTGGCGGCGGCGGCTTCGTCCTCGCTGGCGGCCACCAAGGCGGTGGGAATGTTGCGCGCCACTTCCGCCGCGAGCGATGGGCCGGACAACGCGACGACATCGGCTTCCGGCGCGGTTTGGTTGAGAATGCCGCCCATCGTGAGGCCGGTGGCGTTCTCGATGCCTTTGGTGACGGTGACGGCGATGCCATCAAATCCATCGAGCCCAGTGGCCACCGAGCGAAAGGATGCGGACGGCACGGCGACAATCACGGCTTGGGCTTCGTCGAGTGCCTTTTCCCAATCGGCTTCCAGCCGCCAAGAATCGGGCAGTTCGATGCCGGGAAGATATTCGGTGTTTTCCTTTTTGTACGCCATGGCCGCGAGGCGTTCGGGATGGCCCCAGAGAGTGAGCTCGTGCCCGGCTTCGTGGGCGATCTTGGCCAGCGTAGTGCCCCACGCGCCTGCGCCGAGCACGGTGATTCGCATGGGGTCGCTGGTTTTGGCTGAATCCACGGGCGGAGGGTCAGGTTTTAGAGGGCGTGATTCAAGGTTAACCTTGAACCGAGAACCGAGAACCCCGAACCTCCCCGCGTGTCGGATCCATTAAAAGTGGCGGTGCTGGGCGTGGGCTCGCTGGGGCAACATCACGCCAAACATTATGCCGGTCTTGCGGCCGAAGGGGTGGTGGATTTCGTGGGGCTGTTCGATGCCGATCCCGCGCGCGCCAAGACGATCGCCGCGCAATACGATGTGCCGGTGCTCGCTTCCGTGGACGCCGCCCTCGCTGCGGCCGAGGCGGTGAATGTGGTTACGCCCACGGTCACGCATTTTGATTTATCCAGCCAACTCCTGCGCGCGGGCCGTCACGTGCTTGTGGAAAAACCGATGACCGATACCACCGCGCAAGCCGCCGAGCTGATCCGGCTTGCGCGCGAAAATAAATGCGTGCTTCAGGTCGGCCACATTGAGCGCTTCAATCCGGTTTTCGATTATTTGCAAAGCGTCGCACGCGAACCGCGCTTTATCGAAACCCATCGCCTCTCGCCGTACCCCAAACGCAGCCTCGATATCGGCGTGGTGCTCGACCTCATGATTCATGATCTGGACATCGTGTTGGCTTTTGTGGATTCGCCGTTGCAATCGGTCGATGGCGTGGGCGTTTCCGTGCTGAGCGATTCGGAGGACATCGCCAATGCGCGGCTGAAGTTTGAAAACGGCTGCGTGGCCAACCTCACCGCCAGCCGCGTGAGCCCGGAAAGTATGCGGAAAATTCGCGTGTTCAGCGGCGGCGAAACAACAAGCTACGTGTCGCTCGATTACCAAAAACAAGAGGGTTACATTTATCGCATCGCGCGCGATGGCGAGACGGAATCCAGTTTGTGGAAAAAACTTTTGCATGCCAAGGACACCGCCATTGTAAGCGAGTTCGGCGGCAAACGCATCGTGCGCGAGCCCGTGCCAATCGAGAAAGATGATCCGTTGTTGCAGGAGCTGCGGCACTTTGCCCAATGCGTGCGCGAACAGCAAACGCCGAAAGTCAGCGGCGAATCCGCCAAGCAAGCGCTCGATGTGGCGCTGGAAATCACGCGACAAATTCAAGAACTCGAAACCGAATGAGCGCCCGCCGCATTATGTTTATGGCCGGCGAAACCAGCGGCGATATGCTGGCGGTCGAATTGCTCGAAGCCCTGCGCGCCGAGGGCGGCGAAGTGGAAGCCTTCGGCGCGGGCGGCCCCAACATGGAAACCGCTGGCGTCGACCTCGCGCTGGATTTGACCGAGCACGCGGTGGTCGGCATTTGGGAGGCCATTCGTAATTACGGAAAATTCAAAGGCTTCTTTGATCAACTTCTCGACCTCGCATTTGAGCGCAAACCCGAAGCGATCATTTGCATCGATAACCCCGGCTTCAATCTCCGTTTCGTCCGCGCCCTGCGCCAACGCGCCGCCGGCACCGATTGGCGGCCGCGCATTA
Source organism: Verrucomicrobiota bacterium (assembly GCA_015660155.1). Lineage (GTDB taxonomy): Bacteria > Verrucomicrobiota > Verrucomicrobiia > Limisphaerales > UBA1100 > JACNJL01. Next base: position 3,112 of record DQLO01000036.1, on the reverse strand, counting down.
TTTATTACATCAGCCCGCAACTATGGGCGTGGCATTCCTCGCGCGTGCACCAAATCGCCCGCGACGTCGACTTGCTGCTCAGCATTTTTCCGTTTGAAAAAGAATGGTACGCCAAGCGCGCGCCGGGTTTGCCGGTCGAGTTTGTCGGCCATCCGCTGTGCGACCGTTATCCGGATTTAGAATTTCGCGAGCCCGATGAACTGCACGATCCCCCGCGCCTCTTGATCCTCCCCGGCAGTCGCGCCAAGGAAATCAGCCGCCACCTCCCCACGATGGCCGCCGCCGCGCGTAAGTTAAACGCCGAGCCAATGATCGTGTTCCCCAACGAATCCCTCGCCGCCCAAGCGCGCCTCCTCACGCCTGCCGTGGCCGATTGGGATTTGCGCATCGGCGGACTGCACGAAGCCCTCGCCGAGGCCGACGTGGCGATTGCCTCTTCCGGCACCGTCACCCTCGAGTGCGCGTGGTTCCGCGTGCCCACTGTGGTGCTGTATAAAACTTCTTGGATCACTTATCTGCTCGGCCGATTGTTCGTGAAAATTAAACACATCGCCATGCCAAACGTATTGGCCGAGCGCGAAGTGTTTCCTGAATTCATCCAACGCGCCGCCACTGCAAAAAATCTTGCGCGCGAAGCGAGTCATTTTATGGATGACCCCGCCCGTCGCAAAACCCTCCGCACCGACCTCAACCAAATCGCCCAAACCCTCGGCCAAAAAGGTGCCGCCCCCCGCGCAGCCAAGGCGGTGTTGCGTTTGCTGGAAGGGGCACAGCATTTTCGGGTTTGACAGATTTATGACACGGCGTCTGAATTCCCCTATGCGTTTTGTGTGGGTCATATTTTTTGTCAGTCAGTTCGCCGGCGCGGACCAGACGAACTTGATGCACCGCGTGGAATGGAAGGGAGGCAAATTGGTCGGCACCCCGGAGCCGCCTTTGCCGTACATCACGGAAAGGGTTTGGCCGGAGCTTCCGGTGAAGAAGCCGCTGGAGATGAAGCGTGTGCCGGGCACAAAAGAATTTCTGGCGTACGCGGATCATCGTGAGGAGAAGGATTCCATTTCAAAATTGTGGGTGTTTCGGGATACGCCGAAGGCGACCGAACAGTTTGAGAGTTTGTCGCTCACCAATCGGTTGATTTACGGTTTTTGTTTCCATCCGAAATTCGAGCAGAACGGGTTTGTGTTTTTGCACACCAACGGCCCGCGACGCGGCGAGGGGAGTAAGGCCAAGAATTGCCATGTGTCGCGCTGGACAATGAATCGAAAAACGCATCGCGTGGATCCCGCTTCGCGCAAGGTGATCATCCAATGGAACTCCAACGGGCACGATGGCGGCGGCGTTATTTTTGGCAACGACGGGATGCTCTATCTCACCACGGGCGATGGCACCAGCGATTCAGATGGCGACCTGACGGGCCAGCGGATTGATTTGTTGCAGGCCAAGTTGCTGCGCATTGATGTGGATAAACCCACCGACGCGCGCCCGTACGGCATCCCGCCGGGCAATCCATTTCTCAAAACACCCAAGGCCGCGCCGGAGACTTGGGCGCTCGGCTTTCGCAATCCATGGCGGCTCACGTGCGATGAACGGACGGGCGCGATTTGGGTGGGCGAAAACGGGCAGGATCTTTGGGAGAGCGTGAAGCGCGTGGAGCGCGGCGCGAATTACGGCTGGAGTTTGTACGAGGGCAGTCATCCCTTTTACCTCGAGCGCAACCTCGGCCCCGGTAAGCTCAGTAAGCCGACCTTTGAGCATCATCATCGCGAGTCCCGCTCGCTCACCGGCGGCATTGTTTATTATGGCGACAAACTGCCGAAGCTTGCGGGCGCTTATATATACGGCGATTATTCCACCGGAAAAATCTGGGCCGGTAAACACGATGGCACAAAAGTGACGTGGCACGCCGAAATCGCCGACACGGTTTTCGGTATCACCGGCTTTGCCACAGACACTCACGGCAACTTGATCGTCATCGACGACCACTCCGGTTTCCATCGCCTAAAACCCAACCCCGCCACCGGCACACCCGGAAAATTCCCACGCCATCTCAGCGGCACAGGTTTGTTTGTGAATACCGCCAAACACAAAACCGCGCCGGGCGTGATGGGCTATTCCATCAACGTGCCGCACTGGACCGATGGCGCGACGGCCACGCATCATTTTGCGCTTCCGGGAAAAGGGCAACTGCGTTTCGGCGGCAATCGCGGATGGCAAGGGCCCGATGGCACCGCGTTGATGCAAACACTTTCGCGTGATGGCAAACGCATCGAGACGCGCGTGCTGCTCAAGCAACAAAACGAATGGCTCGGCTACAGTTACGAATGGAACAAGGCGCAAACCGACGCCACGCTGGTAAGCCGCGAAGGCGCGGATCGTGTGTTGTCCAATGGCAAACCGTGGCGCATTCCGAGTCGCGCCGAGTGCATGATGTGCCACGGGCGCGCGGCTGGATATGTGCTGAGCCTCACGGAGTTGCAGCTCAATCGCACCCACGATTACGGCGAGGTGAAGGCTAATCAAATTCAGGAGCTCAGCCGATTGGGACTGGTGAGTGGCGCGCGCACGGAAAACTACGAACCCAACGGTAAGTCCGCCAAAAATCTCTTCACCAATCCATACGACGCAAAAGCGAATCGCACTGCGCGTGTGCGCGCGTATTGGCAAGTGAACTGCGCGACGTGCCACGTAAACGCCGGCGGCGGCAATTCACAAATGATTTTGAGTCATCATCTGAAACTTGATGCCACCAAAACGCTCGGCGCGGAGCCAGTGCACGCGCGGTTTGATTTGGGGGGAAAGGCGCGCATCATCGCGCCGGGCGATCCCGCGCTTTCGGTGATGCTCCAACGCATCATCCGCCCCGGCCCCGGCCGGATGCCGCCGGTTGGGGCAACCGGCCCCGATCCCAAATGGATTCAATTGCTCGCCAAATGGATTGCCGAACAAAAGCCAACAAAATGAAATGCGCTATTTCAATTTTATTTTTTGTGACCGGAATGGGTTGGGGCGCATCCACGCCGCCACTGTCGACCGCAGAGCAGGTGGAAAACCACTGGGCGTTTCAACCCGTGAAACAACCTGCCTTGCCCAATGTGAGCGGAGTTAAATG
>DQLO01000315.1 GCA_015660155.1 Verrucomicrobiota bacterium | reverse complement strand
GCGTTGAGGTCCTTTGGGTTGCGGCTGCGCACGGCGTCAATGAAGTTCCCAAAGTGGTCGCCGCCGCCCTTGAATTCCTTGATCTTTTTGTCGTCGTTATCGTACACCTGAACGGAGCCGTAATTGCGAATGGCCACCCAGCCTTTTTCGCATTCCACATACACGGCCACACTGCCGCCGCGATAGGTGGGGCGCTTGCCGGAGCCTTTTTTGTCGCCCAACCCGCGCACTTCAAAAATCAGCGGCGCGGTTTCGTAATCGTGATAAATCACCTGCGTGTTTGCCGTCTCGCCGTCATCCTTATAACCAAGCCGGCCGCCCACGCTCCAGATGCGCGGCGAAAGCTCCATCTCGCCGAGGAACCACCGCGCGATGTCCATTTGGTGAATGCCCTGGTTGCCGAGATCGCCATTGCCGTAATCCCACATCCAATGCCAGTCGTAATGCAGCCGCCCGCGCGTGAGCGGTTTCTTGGGCGCGGGCCCGAGCCACAGGTTGTAATCAATCTCCTCTGCCACGGGCTTGGTGTCGGCGATGTCGCCAATGCTCGGCCGGCTTTTATAACACAACCCGCGTGACACTTTGATTTTGCCGAGGTTGCCCGCTTGCACCCATTTCACGGCGTCTTGAATGCACTTGCTGCTGCGCGCTTGCGTGCCGGTTTGCACAATTTTTTTGTACTTGCGCGCGGCGTTTACCAACTGTCGGCCTTCCCACACGTTATGGCTCACGGGTTTTTCCACGTAAACATCCTTGCCAGCCTGGATGGCCCAGATGGCGGCGAGGCTGTGCCAATGGTTGGGCGTGGCGATGGTGACCACATCGAGGTCTTTGTTTTCCAACATCTGCCGAATGTCCGTGTAGCCGGTGACGCCGTGTTTGGTGGTGCCGGCGTTGAGCACTTTGCTATCCACATCGCAGAGCGCGATGAGCTTCGCCCCTTTGTTTTTGCCAATGTAGCTGATGTGGCTGCCGCCCCGCCCGCGGAAACCCACGGTGCCGCACTGCAATGTTTCGTTGGCTCCTTTTACTTGGGCCCAGCTCTTGGCGGTCCAAGCCACCGTGGCGCCGGTGTAGAGGGAGGTCTTGAGGAATGATCGACGTGTTTGTTTATTCATAATGTGTGTGAGTTGAGATTACGGTTATCTGCCCTTGGGCGCAACCCATTCGCGGTAGCGCGCCTCAATTTTTTTGGCCTCGCCTTTGCCCGCGTGCCAGTGGAATCGGTATTTGAAGCTGAGCGATTCGCCTTTATTCAATGACACATTGCCCGCGTTCTTGTCCTTCAACCGCTCGAAATGGTGTTTGCCAAAAATGTTCGCGGTGCACAGCCCATACGATCGCGCGTGCCAATGGGTGGGATGGCGCGGGTTTTCGGGATGATCAAAGATGGCCACGCCGAGCAGTTTGCCTTCCACGCGTCCGGAATAATCCACCCACTTCGCGCGCTTGCCCCACAGCGCCGCGCCAGTGACGCCCTCGCTGTTGAGCATATAACCTTCGGCCTTTAGCTTGGCCGTGCCGTGCGGCGTCACGCACATGCTGTCCGGCACGCGGATTCCCATTCCCGCGTCCTTGTCATCCATCAAAACAATCTTTCCGTGCGAAGCGTGGATTGTGATTTTGTAATCAATGATGCGAAAATCTTTGCCGGATTCAAAACGAATTTCGCGGCTGTCGGTCGCGATGGTTTCCCCCGCGTTGCTCACCCATTTGTGTTGGGCGTGAATGACGCCACTTTTATCAAAGCGCACTTTCACTGCCACCTGTTTGCCGCTGCGCGGGGTTTCTCCCCAAAAATCGTGCGTGCCATTTGCCTTGCCGCCGCGCACATAGCGATGGCCCCAAAACAAACTGCGATGATGTTTGTGATCGTTCGATTCACCGGTCGCCGCCGGCTCCATCGGATACCGCCGCGTCAGCCCCGTCAAACCATCGATCCAACGCAGCGGATACAGCGCCGGTTTCGGCACGCCTTCATAATGGTAGCTCGTGAAAAGCACCCCATCTATTTTTACATCAATGCGTCCTTTGGCTTGGGAAAGGATGATGCCATCGGCAAAGAGCGTACCCGTCAAGATTGCCGAGGCCAAAAAGAGGAATTGCGTGGTGCGTTTCATGGCGTGCCCAAATGCTAGACCCCGCCGCGTGGGGGTCAACGAAAATGTGTCATAAATCAGCCGCCCGGACGGAGCACCGCGCTAACCGGCAGCCACCCTTGCCGCCCGGTGGGATCCCGTGCCAAAATCCATTTCGCGCCATTGGCGGTGTGAGTGTCGCGCACGCGCAATTCCGCGCCGTCGAACCATTTGAAATGTTCCGGCGAAGCCGCTACGGGGCCGTAGCGCACGGACACTTCTTTTTGCACCACCACCGCCCACGGCCGATCGGTTTCCAGCCGCCAACTCACGATCGCCAGCGCCGCCAATACCAACGCCACCGTGCCCACAATGGGCCGCACCACCGCGCCGCGCTTGCGCCATTGCGGTCGCCAATTGATGGCGGCCAGCCACAGCCACCACGCCGTGAGTAATGCCGCCGCCGCGACCGTCCATTCGTTGATGGTAAAATAGCCGGTGAGCCGTCGCCAGAAACCGGCCTTGGGCGGCGTGCCGTTGTGGACTTCATCGCGCACGCGGCCGAGGTTGTGCTGCGCGCCACCATCGCGCGGGGCCAGCGCCAGCGCGCGGCGATAATGAAAAATTGAACGGCCCAGTTGCCCCGCTTCATACGAGGCGTGGGCCAAATTGAAATGCAACGCGGGCGAGGTGAGGCCGGTTTCCAACTGCGCCTGATAATTGGTAATGGCCGCTGGAAAATCCCCCGACTCAAACGCATCATTGCCTTTTGAAAAATCATCCGCCGCGTGGAGCGCGCCGGCAAGCATTGGGATGAGTAGCAAAGATTTCATCGGAGGGCGGCGGTCACACGGTCCAAATCTTTCAGGGCAAGCAGCGCGTTCACCGGCTCTTGCGCGTGGGCGAAGCGGGCGAGTTGGTTGCGCTCGTGCAGCCGCTCCAGTGCCGCGCGGTTTTCACCGGAAAGCGGCAGTGCCTCGTCCTCAAGAATTTCCCGGCCAATCCCTTCCGCCGGAAGATCCATCGCCATCCCGAGATGCTCGCGCAAAATAAGTTGAACCCCGGCGTGGAAGGCTTCCGGGTCGGCTTGGGTCTCCGCATTGCGAAGGGCGCGCAGTGTTTCGCGTGTGAGTTTTTTCACGCGAATGCGCCGGGCCACATCGGGGTGGTTTTCCAAATAAATTTGCCGCCGCCGCCAGCCCATCAAGAACAGCCACGCCAACAGAGGCGCGGCTTGCGCGGCAAGGAACCATGGGCGCGTCAGCAAAGGCGCGGGGGCCAGCGCCAAAACGCCGGGCGCGCGGCGGAGCGATTCCATTTTGCCGGCATTGAGGTTGGGGTCGGCTTGGGTGTTGGGTAGGGTGGGTGGATCACCCGCGCCGATTTGGATTGCGGGGCCAGTGACGCGCAATGGAAATGGCCCGGCAGTGCGGGTGACGTATTTTTTTGTTCCAGTATCGAAATACACGAATTCAATTTTCGGCACCTCGGTGATGTCCGGCCGCAGCGGGACGATGATGCGCTCGAAGGATTTGAAGGCGTGCAAATGGCGGGTGTCCAAATATTTTGTATTGCTGGTGGCGGGGTAGAGTTTGAATCCCTCCCACTCATCGGGGCCGGGCACGGCGGCTTGATCCAGCGAGGCGCGTCCGGAGATTTCAATGGAGAGATTCAGCGGGTCGCCGGTCTTCACTGCGGCGAGGCTGGCCTTGGCCTTGAACTGGAGGTTGGCGCCCACCGCGCCCGAAAAATTGGCGGGCCGGCCCTCGGCGGGCAGCGGCACCACCTCCATCGCAACCGGATCGCTTGCCACGTGGATTTGTTTGCGTTTGCCAAAAAAATCATCCGAGTCGCGCACGGTCACATCCGTTTCAAACACGATGTTGCGTTTGCCCACCTTGGTGGCCACCGCGCCGGTATTAAAAACAAACACGTTGTAGCGCGTTCCGTTTTCCAGCCGTTGGGTGTGGAAAAATTCCGGTCGCTTGCGCGTGAAGCGAAACCCCGGCGTGGTGAGCTGCGGCACGGGCAAATCGCTCGGCAACAACCGTTCCACATACAACTCCATCGTCACCGGAAAGGCTTCCCCAAGAAAAATTTTTGATGGGCCAATCTGCATCTTGATGAAGCCGGTGCGTTTCTGGCCGATGACAGTTCCGCCGTCGCGGTCAACTACCGTGAGCGCCAACGGCTCGCTGCGGAGCAGGTCGCCATTGGGCAGCGTGGCCGTGAACGCGGGCACCACATGCCGCCCGGCTTTGGCGGGGGTGACCAAATACGTGAAGGTGACGGACACCGTGTCCACGCCGCCCACCGTGGTGCGCCGCACCGCGCGTCCGCGAAAGGAAAAGCCCATTCCCGCCGGCGTGCGCTCCGGGTCCACCGTGGCCAGCTCGTAACCCTCGCACCGCACTGTGAGCTCCGCGCTGTTGCCCTGTTTGATAACGCCGGGCTTGAGCGTGGCCGTCAGCCCCGCCCCATACGTGGCCGCGCCCAGAAAAAATAAAATGAAAATCAAGCCGCGCATTACCAGTTCTTGCGAATGCGCCGGGGAGGCCGGGGCAATCGGCCTAGTTCACCCGCGCCCAGGGGTTTTTCATCGCCCTTCATCGCCTCGAGCATTTCCTTGATTTGGCGCAGCGTCTCCTGAATTTCAAAAGGCACTTCGCTTTCTTTTTGTTCTTGGGGTTTACCGCCTTCGCCGGGTTCTTCCTGCGGTTCTCCCTCGCCAGAGTTTTCGTTGGGCTCGCCTTCGCCGCCGCCTTCGGGATTTTCCGGCGGTTCGCCTTCGCCGCCTTCACCCTCGCCTTGGCCTTCCTCGGGCGGTGTGGGGTCCAAGCGAATCCAGTTTGTGCCATCAAAAATCTCCGCCCACGCGTGCGCCTCGCTTTGTTTGCTCACCCAACATTTTTCTTTTTCATCCCACTTGCCGCCGTGGAAGCCGCACGCGATTCGGGCCGGATAACCCGCCGCGCGCGCCAGCAACACGTGGCTGTACGCAAAATATTCGCAATGCCCATCCTCGCGGCTGAACAGCCAGCGCACCACCGGGTCCTCATCCACTTCCTCCGGGATGCGCGTCTCGCGGGTGTACTTGTGATTTTTGTGGAGGAATTCAATCACGCGTTCATTGAAGGTTTCAAAGTCAATCGGTTCATTATTGGCCAGTCGCTCAACAGCTTGATGGAGTTGGCGGCGCTCGGAATTTTTGAGGCGCAACTGCTGGGTTGTGAAGGGATATTCGCTGGCCGGTTTTGCAGCGGAATTTGTGAGCGCCGCATCCGCAGGGCCGGGCGCGAGCACGATGCAATCCGCCGGATCGGTCACGCGATATTCCACCGCCGCACTGGGCACCTCCGGCAGGCGTCCGTGAAGCGCCTCTCTATTATAGCGCCATTGTTTTACCTTGGCCTCGCCCGTGGCAAATGGCCCGGGAATTGGCAGGAATTCGCTAAACAACGGCTCAAACTTGAAGCGCCATTCGCCGGATAAAATCGGCCCCGCCGGTGCGCGTCCACCGTGGGCGCTCTCCCACGGACCGGTGCGGCGGGTGGAAAGTTTCCGCAACGAATCGGACACCGTTGCCACGCCATTTTGATAATCATCCAGCGCGAACATCCGCCAGTACGCGTCTTCCGGAATCGCCTCTTTGTCGGGCGGATAAACCCGCAGCGCGATTTCATCTTTTTGTTTAAAGCGATTGATGCCGTCGAGTGGCAGCTCGTCGGTGAGTTGTTCCATCCGCTGTTTTTCTTCAGTAATCATTCGCCGCACAAACGCGAGGTTGCGGCGCGCGGCTTTGTCCCGCGCGTTCAAGCCCACGGCGGCTTCGTAATGACGCGCGGAATCTTCCCACACTTGAATTTTCTCCTTCGGTTTTGCCTGCAATTCACCGAGCCGAAAATGCGTGTTGCCGAGATTATAAAAAACGCGTTGTTGCAAATACAAATCCGGCGTGCGCAGGGCGGATTGAAAATGCCGCTCGGCGTCGCCATATTTCTCCGCTTGAAACGCCGCCGCGCCCGCGTTGAAAAGCAACGGCGGATCGCCTGGGCGGAGCGTTAGCAAATTCTCATATTCGGTTTGCGCCTCCACGAAATTGCCATCGGCGTATTCACCGCGCGCTTTTTTCAGGGTCGGTTTCTCCGCCGCCAACGCATTGAGCGGCAACAGGCAAAGCGCCAGCATCACCGCCGTGGCCGCGTTGGCTGTTTTGGTCTTGGAAGCGGGGCGGCGACCTTTCGGCCACAGCAATTCCCCCAACAACAGCAGCACGCCCGCGCCGAGGAACCATTGGAACTGTTCTTTTTGGCGTCGCACCGTGGTGGGATTGTGCTCTGATTTGGGCAGCGGCGCGAGCCCGTTTTTGTAAAGCCAATCCATCGAGCCCGTGCCGGTGTGGCGCAGATAAAACCCGCCGGTTTCCGTGGCCAATTCCTGCAACATCGGCTCATTCAGCTTGCTGCGCACGAGCCGCCCGTCGTCCTTCAAATACTCGCGCGTGGTGGTCCAATCGGTCAGGTACGCTTCGCACTCGCGGCAGCGGCTGCGGCCCGGCACGTTGAGCGCATCACAGCTCGAGCAAGTGAGCACCGGGACCAACTCGCCTTCCGGCGTGCCCATTCCCACGGTGAAAATTTTCATTCCCTGTGCGCCCGCCAACTTCGCCGCCGCCACCGCATCGGGTTCGTGCTCTTCGCCATCGGAAAAAATCACCAGCACTTTGTGGCGATCCATTTCCTCTTCGCCAAACATTTCCAGCGCCGTGTTGATGGCTGCGGCAAGGCTCGTGCCGCCGTGGGGGATGACGTCCACTTGCACCAAATCCACGTGTTGCCGCAGTGCCTCGTGGTCGATGGTTAACGGGCATTGCAAAAATGCCACGCCGGCGAAGGGCACAAGCGCAAAGCGATCGCCCTCGCCGAGCTTCAGCAAATCGATGGCGGCGAGTTTGGCGCGCACCATTCGCGAGGGCGCGAGATCGCTGGCCAACATGCTGCGCGAAGTATCGATGGCGATCACCACGTCGAGACTCGTGGCGCGGCTTTCAAATTCGCGAAACCCCCAACGCGGCCCCGCCAGCGCGGCGATGAGGCAACCCATCGCCGCGAGCAATCCCGCCGCGCGCAGCCATTGGCCTTTCGCGGACAGACTGCCCGCCAGTTCTTCCACCCGATGCGGGCTTACGAACAGCCCCAACAAACGCCGCCGCCGCGCCCACGCGAAGGCGAACCCCCCCAGCAACGGTGGCAACAGAATGAGCAGCCACAATCGATCGGGATCTGTCCAAGTCATTGTGTTCATGGTAATTTACGCAGCCACGTTTGGCTGAGCACCAGCTCCAAAATCAGCAACGCTAGTCCCGTGCCCACGAACCAGCCGAACAAATCGTGGTAGCGCAGAAACCGTTGCTCCTCGCGATCGGTTTTTTCCAGTTGATCAATTTCGTGATACACCGCGCGCAGGGCCTCGGTGCTTTCGGCGTAAAAAAACTTGCCGCCCGTGCGCTCTGCGATGTCGCGCAGGCGATCCTTGTTGATGCCCACCAACTGATGATGGCGCGGCAAACCAAACTGATCGCGCAACACCAGCTCCGTGCCTTCCTTGCCAATGCCGATGGTGTAAATCTTGACGCCCATCACCGCCGCGGCCTCGGCGGCTTCTTCGGGCTCCACCTTGCCCGTGTTGTTTTCGCCATCGGTCATCAAAATGATTATTTTACTTTTGGAATCCTTGATGGCGCGCAGCCGATTGACCGCCGCCGTGATGCCCGAACCAATCGCCGTACCTTCGTCGTCCCTCTGCGGCGAAGCGGTGTCGTTGTCAAACCGGTCAATGTTCTCAATCAAATAATCGTGGTTCAAGGTCGGCGGACTGGCAATGAACGCGAGGCCGGAAAACACAATCAACCCAATCCGATCGCTGGGGCGACCTTCGACAAATTCCTTGAGCACTTGTTTGGAAATATCCAGCCGCGTGACATTGCGGCCTTCGTTGCGAAAATCTTTTGCTTCCATGCTGTCGGACAAATCCAGCGTGAGCATAATATCAATCCCGCTCGCCCGAATGCGTTCGCGGCCCTCGCCCCATTGCGGGCGGGCGATGCCGAGGATGCACGCGATGAGCGCCAGCCAGCGGAGCGCCGCCACAAACCGCCCCGCGCGATGCGGCGCGATGCGCGAGAAACGTTGCACCAGTTTGAGCGACGAATACACCACCGCCGGTGGCGCACCGGATGCTCCCTGCAACCATCCCGCGAGCGGGAGGAGCAGCAGCAATCCCAGCCAAGCCGGATCCGCGAAAGTGAAATTGTTCATTGCGTTAATTGCGGTGGCGAAACGCGCGGGGGTAGTGCGCCCGGCAGCGGCGGCGCGGTTTCTTTTACCAACTGAACCGCCATCGCGTGCAGTCGGCGACAGTCTTCCTCGCTTGGCTCGTGCCGCGCGAATTTTGAGAGATCACAAAACTCAAGAAATTGTCCGAGCAAATCTTTTTGGGGTGGCGTCATTTGTGGGGCGCGATGGAGTTCATCCAAAAATTCTTCCGTCGTACGTTCCGGCGCGTGGAATTCAAAACGTTCGCCGAGGTATATCCGCAAAATATCCGCCACCGCCCGCGCGAAGAGCACCGGCGAAGGCAGCAACCCCCAAACCTCGCGGAGTTTCCGCAGCGCTTCGGCATCCGGCATGGGCAACACCGGCGCGCGCTTCGGCTCGCGCAACGCCCAAAACAACAAAACCGCCCCCGCCACCAATACCATCAACAAAACCCAAAGCGCCCAGCCCGACCCCTCGCCAGTTTCCAAAACCAGCGGCGGCTTGATTTCCAGAATGTCAGTGAGATTCGTGTCGTTCATTCTGCTCCCGCAGGAAAGGTAACTCAAGAAAGAGCGGGACAGAAGTTAGAAGTTGGAATGTAGCCCGGGCCGGTGGCCCTACCGGCGATCCAATCGTGTGCGGAAAAAGTGTGATAGCGCGGGGGCGTAGGGTTGGCCGGT
>DQLO01000145.1 GCA_015660155.1 Verrucomicrobiota bacterium | reverse complement strand
TCGTGCAAAGCAGCGGCAACCAGCGATTGGTGGAATCGCAGAACGCAGCAATCTCGCCTTGGGGATCAATGATGGGTTTTGCCGCACACGCGTAAATCGTTCCGCTGGTGCCGAAGCTGGCGGTCACAATTCCCGGGCGCGTGTTGCCCGTGCCGATCGCGCCCATCATGTTGTCGCCGCCGCCGGCGCTCACCAATGTGTCGGTGGAAAGACCGAGCGACTTTGCAGTGGCAGCAGAAAGATGGCCGGCGGGTTGGTCGCTGGAAATGAGCGGCGGCAGTTTGTCGGCCAACGCGGGGTCGATGGCTTTGATGGCGGTCGCGGACCACTTGCGGTTTTTGACATCGAGTAAAGCTGTTCCGCTGGCGTCGCCGTATTCCATCACGGCATTTCCGGTGAGCCAAAAATTTAAGTAGTCGTGCGGCAACAAAACCGTGGCGAGGCGTTTGTAATTTTTTGGCTCGTGCTTTTTGAGCCACGCAATTTTCGGCGCAGTGAATCCCGGCAACATCGCGTTGCCCACGCGGCTGATGGTTTTTTTGAGGCCGCCAAGCTTTCGAGTGATGGCTTCGCACTCGGCGGCAGTGGTGGTGTCGCACCAAAGTTTGGCGGGCCGAATGACTTCGCCCTGTTTATCGAGTGGCACAAACCCGTGTTGTTGCCCACTAACGCCAATGCCCTTCACCTCGCCCGCGCTGGCTTTGGCTTTTTTGAGCGCGGCTTTGATCGTGGCGGTGGTGGCGCGTTTCCAAGTTTCCGGATGCTGCTCCTTTGCGCCTGCAGGCAAGCCGCTGATTAGTCCGTACGCGCGCTGGGCGCTGCCGAGCACCTTGCCGTTCTTGGCGTCCACCACCAAGGCCTTGGTGGATTGCGTGCCGCTGTCGATGCCGATGTAAAGTTCACGCATCGTTGATTACTCCGAATCGTCGCCAAGAATTGCCTCAAGCATTCTGTCTCTAATTTTGTCGATGGGAATTTTTTCCTCTTGTTTTGTTTTGAGGTTTTTCAAAAGAACATTGCCTTCATTTTCCAGCTTAACTGTATACTCCGCGTTTACTTCAATTGCTCGTTTGAATTGCTTTTCCGGTTTCATCGGCACCATCGAATAGTCGACTTCCATTTGATCATCTCTCAGCAACTGCACCAATTTCAAGGTAGCAAGGCGTTTGGACTCGTCTTCGATGAGAGCGTAAACATCAATCCACGGCGAAACATCCGGCATTAGTCCGCGCTCTTTTAGGAGTTCCACCAACACCACATCGCCCATTGCGAAGCCAGCGGCCGGGATGTTTTTTTTGCCGCCGGAGACGAGGCTCACTAATTGATCGTAACGGCCGCCACCGGCGATGGCGCGGAATTTGCCGTGGCGATCGAAGGCTTCGTAGACGATGCCGGTGTAATAGGCGAGGCCGCGAATGACGTTGTAATCGATCTTCACGAAATCGCTCATCCCGCGTGCGGCGAGGTTGTCGAGCACGGCTTGGAGTTCTTCGGTGGGTTCAGCGGCGGCGATGAAGTTGCGAACTTGTTCCAACGTAAACCCGAGGGCTTGGAATTTCTTTTCGCTTTCTTCCGGCGCGGTGCGTTCGAGTTTGTCGACGGCTTGATAAAAATCGTAGGCCTTCGATTCGTCACCGCCGTTTTGATTGAAGAAATCCTGCCACGCGTTGCGGCTGCTGAGGCGGATGACGAAGTCCTTGGCGGTGAGGTCAAAATCGCGCAGCAAATCGATGAGCATCGCGATGAGTTCCGCATCGGCGGCGGGATCGGCTTCGCCAAAGATGTCCGCATTAAATTGGAAGTGCTCGCGCAGGCGGCCTTTTTGCTGGCGCTCGTAGCGGAAGAGTTGCGGGATGGAATACCATTTGATGGGCTTTTTGTAATGCCGTTCGCGGGCGGCCACCATCCGAGCCACGGTGGGAGTGATCTCAGGGCGGAGGGCCACGGCGCGTTCGCCTTTGTCTTCGAAATTGTAAAGTTGGCCGACGATTTCCTGGCCGCTCTTGGCGGTGTAGAGGGCCAATGGCTCCAAGGGCGGGCCGTCATACGGCTGAAATGCATAAAGACTCGCGACTTGACGCCACGATTGAAAAATGCGTTCACGCACGTTAGCACTCCAAGCCTCGCCATCGGGCAAGGGCTCGGGATAAAAATCACGAAATCCGGGTAGTCGTTCCACGCGGGGAGAAAACAACCGGCGGAGGCGATGGTCAAGTGCGGAAGCGGGGGAGTTTGTTTGAACCGCCAAGGCGCAAAGACGCCAAGGGAAATCATTACCCAAAAAATCTTGGCGTCTTTGCGCCTTGGCGGTTCAATTTTACAACCCCAAATGCGCCCACAACGCCGGTGGCTCAAGGCGGAGGTTGATGTAAAATGGGCCGAACTCTCCGTAGCGGGCGGTGACTTCGTCTTTGCGCATTTCGTGGACGATGTCTTTTATTGAGGCGACTTCTTTCGCCATCAGCGTGACGCCCCATTCCCAGTCGTCGAGGCCGGTGCTGCCGGTGATGAGCTGGCTGATGCGGCCGGCGTATTTGCGGCCAGTGATGGCGTGGGTGCGCATCAGCTTTTTGCGAGTGTCGAAATCGAGACTATACCAGTTGTCCTCGCCCAGCCGTTTTTTGAGCATCGGATAAAAACACATCACATCCCAATCGGGCATCTCGGGATAGAGCCGGAATTTTTCGTAATCCACTTTCCACGCCATCAGCTCTTCCATTTTTGCATCAAACTCCGGCGTGCCTTCGGCGAGCTTGAACTCCCGCTGCGCACGCCCTTTGAGATCATCTTCAGTGGGCTGATACTCGGTCAACTCCGTAACGCTGAAGTAGCTGTAAACGAGATCGATGGTGCCCGCCGGAAAACACGCCTCGAGGTCGCGATGCATTTGCGCGAGCTGCGCAAGGTCCTCGTGGAAAAGCCAAAACGCAAGGTCCGCCTTGCCGCTCACATTGGCGAAACAACGCAACAGCGGATGCGACACATCGCTGTTGGCGGCGCAGAGGGCTTCGAGGCGTTCGCGGGCGGCCTCGCTTTCGCGTGGTGAGAGTTCGTCCCACGCCATGCGATCCACGCGATAAAACAAATGCATCACGTGGATGCCCTCGGTCATTTTCACAGTCGGCAAAGTCATAATTTTCGGAAGGGCGGAGCCTGTTCAATCTCCGGCCATTTGGCAAAGGAAATCCCGACGACGAGGCGGTTAAGTCAATTTTTGGTAAAACTGAAACAACCCCACCGCCGCCATCGCGATCGCCGAAACCCACAGCAACGCCGTCCACACCTTGCCCGGTTGCAGCGGTTTGTCGGTTTGTTTGTAGCGGAAATACAGTGCCGCGCCCGCGAGGAACGGCAGCATCAACGCCTGCGCCACGCCGCCCACCAACACCAGCGACACCGGCGCGCCCACAAACAAATACACCCCCGCGCACACCATCGGCACCACGATGCAACATTGGCTCAGCAACTTTGCGCGCTCCTTTTCGTTGCGCGGTTTCTTCAGTTGAAACAACACCAACCCATCCGCCAACAATCGCGCGTTCGAAGCCGAAGCCGTCACCATTGTGGAAAACAAAACCACAAACGCGCCCACCAAAAATATCGTCAACCCCGCCTTGCCAAGCGGCGCGTACATTTTGGAGAGATCCGCGATCATCGTGTCATTGCTCACTCCCGAGGTGCCGTGCAGCAGCGCCGCGCCCAGCAGAAAAAACGCCACCGTCGCGCCCGTATAAACCACCATCGACACACACGCATCAATCCGCATCACCCGCAGCCAACCTTGCGTGCGCCGATACCACACCTTCGTCGGATTCGGCGTGCCGACATTGCGCGCGTAGCCTTTTTCCAAACACCAGTATGGATAATAAATCAATTCCGACGCCCCCACGCCAATAATCCCGAACGCCGCGAACGCCGTGGAAAAATCCCCCGGCAAACGGAACTGAAATCCCTCGCGAATATCGCCCCACGAAATCGCGTGCGCCTCCATCGCCGGCGACCATTGCAAACTGCCCAATGCAAACAAAGTCGCCAGCACAAACAACACCACCATAATGACGGAAAACAACTCCACCGGTTTGTACTTGCCCGAAGCCAAAATCGCCACCGTCGCCGCCGACACCGCCAGCGCGATCAAACGGTCAATCGTGAAAATTCCCGTGCCCCCCAATCCCGCGAACCAGCCCAACTCCGCCACCACCTTCCCCACCCCACCCACAATGCCGCCGAGCTGAAACAAAATCCCAACAAACATAAACAGCCAACACCACACCAACCAAGACACCACCAGCCGCGGCCCCGGAATCGTGTTCATCGCCTGCAAGGTCGTCATACCCTTTGAAATCGCGAACCGCCCCAGCTCCACCTGCACCAGCACCTTGATCATACATCCGCCGATGATGAACCACAGCAAACTGAACCCATACTCCGCCCCCACCATCGGCGTGGCAATCAGCTCCCCCGAGCCCACAATGCAAGCGGTGATAATCAACCCCGGCCCAAGATGCCGAATAATCCCGCGCCAATGAGTCGGCGCATCCTGAGGGCCAGTAGTGGACATGCCAAAAAGTTAGGCGAAAGGCACCAGGGAAACAAGCCTCACGCTATTTCCAGCGGACGACGTCACCGGCTTTGAGGGTGGTGGCGGGTTTGGCGGGGCGGAGTTTTCCGGCGCGGGTGAGTTGGGGCGGGCCGCTGGGGCGAATGCCGGCTTTGCGGCGGGCGGTGTAAATGGTCATGCCGGGTTTCCACGGGATGACTTTGCGCTCACCGGTTTTGGGGTTGATGAGGGTGATGGTTTTGGAAATTTCTTTTGGTAACGTGGGCGTGGTGGTGGCGGGCGGATCTTCTTTTCCGCGCGGACGGTATTGGAGTTGGGCTTCGGGCAGGAGGCGTTTGAGATCTTCGATGCGTTGTTCGTCCAGCGGATGGGTGCGCAAAAACCACGGTGTGCGGCTGCCGCCTTGGGCGCGGTTGTATTCGGCGAAGCGTTGCCAAAACTTAATCGCCTCCGCCGGATCGTATCCCGCGCGCGCCATGTACAACAATCCGATGCGGTCCGCCTCACTTTCCTGCAGCCGACTGTGCGGCAGCTCGGTGCCGAGCGTGGTGCCGAGGCCGTACGCGATCATCAAGGCATTCTTTGAGGTGGCATCCATTTTGATGAATTGAGAAATCAACACCAGCCCCACGCCCTGTACTACAATCAAGCGGCTGATGCGTTCCGCACCGTGATGGGCCACCGCGTGCGCCACCTCGTGCGCCAACACCGTGGCGAGGCCGGCTTCGGTTTGGGTGATTTGCAACATTCCTGAGTAAACGCCCACCTTGCCGCCGGGCAAACAAAAGGCATTGGCTTGGCTGTTATCGAAGAGCACAAACTCCCATTGCGCCTTCGGCAGATTAGCCACGGCGGCGATGCGACTGCCCACGCGTTGCAGAATGGCGGTGGCGTTTTGATCACTACTCAGCGGCGTGCTGGCTTTGAGATTGGTAAACGCATCGCGCCCCATGCTGCGTTCCATCGAGGGGGAAATCAGATTGAGCTGCGAGCGGCCCGTCTCCGGCACGGTGGTGCACGCGACTGTCCCCGCCAACAGCAAAGCCAAAACGGCAGATTCGATTTTTGCCCCAAACCTCATTGGCGGAGCATACGAATTTTCCTGTTTTTTTCAAGCCCCGCATTTGCCTTGGCCCCGCCGCGTGCGGACGGCATACTGCGCGCGGATGGAAATCCAACTGGCATACGGCGAAGGGCAGTTGCCCATTGAATGCCCCGACGACCGCACCACGGTGATCAATCCCACCCCGCGCGAAGGGTTGGCGGATGAACGTGCTTCGCTGTTGGCGGCGCTGGAAAATCCGATCGGCGAGAAACCGCTCAAGCAGTTGATCAAGGCGGACACAAAAATTTGCATTCTCTTTACCGACCTCACCCGCGCCACGCCTAACGATCGCATCATCCCGTGGTTGCTGGAACATCTCGCCCACGTCCCACGCAAAAACATTTTGTTGCTGAACCAACTCGGCACACACCGGCCCAATTCGCGCGCGGAGATGGAGCAAATGCTCACGCGCGAAGTCGTCAATAATTACCGCGTGGTCAATGCCGAGCCCTTCAACCGCGATGCGCATATAGAACTGGGCACCACTCACGACGGCACACCCGCACTCATCAATCGCCACGCCGTGGAGGCGGATCTGCGCATTGTCACCGGCTTCATCGAGCCGCATTTTTTTGCCGGCTACAGCGGCGGCCCCAAGGGCATCATGCCCGGCGTGGCGGCGTTGGAGACGGTGATGAGCAATCACGACGCAAACCACATCAGCAATCCCAAGAGCACATTTGGCGTCACGTACGGCAACCCGATTTGGGAGGAAATGCTCGCGATCGCTCAACGGCCGGGGCCGAGTTTTTTGCTGAACGTTACCTTGAACGAGCAGCGCCAAATCACCAATGTGTTTGCCGGTAATCTGATTGATGCACATAAAACCGGCTGCGAGTTTGTAGCGCGCACGGCGATGCAGCCGGTGGAGAAACCCTTCGACGTAGTGGTGACGACCAATAGCGGTTATCCGTTGGACCTCAATTTGTATCAGGGCGTGAAAGGCATGAGCGCCGGGGCGCGGATCGTGAAGGAAGGCGGCACGCTCATCCTCGCCTGCGAATGCCGCGAAGGCGTGCCCGAGCACAGCCCAATGGATCAACTGCTCCGCACCGCGCGCAGCCCCGAAGAAGTACTGAGCCTGCTCGCCACGCCGGGATTTACAAAACCCGACCAATGGCAAGCGCAGATCCAAGCGCTAATCCAGCAACGCGCCGATGTGCGCGTGTACAGTTCGCTTGATGCCGAAACTTTGCGCGCCGCGCACCTCACGCCCTGCGAAGACATCAGCGCGATGGTCGCCGCCGAGCTGGAACGCCACGGGCCCGAATCTCGCGTGGCCGTGCTGCCGCAGGGGCCGTTGACGATTCCGTATTTGACTGAGTGAGCGCCGGCAATTGTGAATAAATATTTATTCACAAACGGGCTAATATACCCATACTGATTCCAGTCGCTGATTCCAGTGGCTTAAGGAGGAAAAACATCTTATGGAGAAATTGATTCGCAAGAGCATTGCGTTCGCTTGCTTGTTTGCCGTGACCGCGCCCGCTTGGGCCCAACCCGCACCTCAGCCCATACGCATCCCCGTGCCGCGGCCGGGCTTGGGCACGCCCCGGCCCAATGCGCCGAAGATTCCACTCGGCGTGCAGTCCCAAAAACGCAAGGGGCCCAGCTCGCCGAATATTATTCTCATCATGGCCGACGACCTCGGCTGGGGGGAACTGGGCTGCTACGGCCAGCCGGTGATCAAAACGCCCTACCTCGACCGCATGGCGGCGGAGGGCATGCGCTTCACCCAAGCCTACGCGGGCAGCTCCATTGGCGACGCCTCGCGCGGCTCGCTCTTCACCGGCAAACACACCGGCCACGCGTACATCCGCGGCAACCGCCGCGTGCCCCTGCGCGCCATCGACATCACCATCCCGCAAATCCTCATGGCCGCCAACTACGAGACCATCGCGCTCGGCAAATGGAATCTCGGCGAAAAAGGCACCACCGGCGAACCTTTCCGCAAAGGCTTCCGCCATTGGGCAGGGTTTAACGATCAACTGCATGCCAACAATTATTATCCAACATTCCTCTGGCGATACGCGCCGGGCACTGGCGGCATCAACCAATTCAATGGCGACGTACCCATCCACGCCAACGCTGGCGGACGGCGAATTCAATACAGTACCGACATCATCACCAAGATGGCGCTGAACGCCATTCGCATTTATAAACCCGCGCCGGAAAGCAAGTACAAACCGTTTTTCCTGTACGTCTCCTACACCGCGCCGCACGCGAACAACGCGCTCGCGCAAAAAACGCGCAATGGCATGGAAGTTCCCCCGATCAGCAACCCATACGCCGGCGAACGCTGGCCGCGGCCGGAACGCAACAAGGCAGCCATGATCACCCGGATGGATCAGGCGATCGGCCAAATCCTCGCCAAGCTGCGCGAATACGAGATGGAGGAGGACACCATCGTGCTGTTCACCAGCGACAACGGCCCGCATATGGAAGGCGGCAATGACCCGAAATTTTTCCGGGGTGCCGGGCCCTTCCGCGGCATCAAGCGCAGCCTGTACGAAGGCGGCATCCGCGTGCCGATGATTGTGAAATGGAAAGGCAAAGTGAAAGCCGGCGTGGCGACCGATCAGCCCTTCGCGTTTTGGGATATGCTGCCCACCCTCCTGCACGTGGCCAGGCTGCCCACCCCGCGCGAGACCGACGGCATCTCGCTGATGCCCACCCTCATTGGCCTGCCGCAAAAACAACAGCACGATTTTCTGTACTGGGAAGTGCACGAAACCGGCTCGCAACAGGCCGTGCGGCAGGGCGACTGGAAAGCCGTACGCACCGCGCCGGGCAAACCGTTGGAACTGTACAACCTGAAAAACGACAAAGGCGAAACGCGCAACGTGGCCGCGCAGCATCCGGACGTGGTGAAAAGAATTGAGGGGCATCTGTCCACGGCCCGGGTGAAATCAACTTACTGGCCGCTCCGTGCGGCTCCTAAAAAATCTGCCAAGCGCTAGCCGGTTGGCAGGATCGATATCGCAACACCGCCCGGCTGAATAAGCCGGGCGTCTTTTTTATTTCACTGGCGCAGCGCCCTCAGCCACCACCCGAAAACCCGCATGTTGCGAGCCGGAATCCGGCGTGTTTTTCATCCGCCGCGAAGGCCGGAACGCGCCGCAATAAAGATCCGTGCACAAAAACGAACCGCCACGCTGAATGCGTTTGGGGATTCGATTACGACCGTCATTGGGGTCAAAACTTTCCTGCTGCAACGGGCCACTTGGATTTTTTACCGGGCTCGCGCCGTAATACGCAGGCGCATACCAGTCCTCGCACCACTCCCAAACATTCCCCGCCACATCGTGCAGGCCGTAGCCATTGGCAGGGAAAGTGCCCACCGGGGCCGTGCTGTAAAAACCATCCTCTTTTGTATTCTCACGCGGAAACCGACCGTGCCAAATATTGGCAAGCGGCTTTTCGCCGGGCTGTTGTTTGTCGCCCCACACATATTCTTTGCCGTCGAGCCCACCGCGGGCGGCGTATTCCCACTCCGCCTCGGTGGGCAGCCGATGCTTCACGCCGGTGGCGTCGGTGAGCCACGCGCAATACGCGCGGGCGTCATCCCAACTGATGTGCACCACGGGATGATTGCCGCGCTTTGTAATATCAGAAATCGGCCCCTCGGGATGCCGCCAATTCGTGCCGCCCACGTAGCGCCACCACTCGCCCCACATGTTGTGCTGCTTGAGCCTGTTCACAGG
>DQLO01000064.1 GCA_015660155.1 Verrucomicrobiota bacterium | reverse complement strand
GTGCGCTTAGGACAACCAACGCTTGATACAAGTATACCGATTTAAACCCACAGTAACATTTAGCTTTCACAATTTGAAAACTGCTTCCAAATTTGCGCTTAGAAGCACTTAAAAAGGCTCTCGCTAACATTTTTTACCCTCCCGCAAGTCAGTCGCCTGTCCTAGGGGCGCTCTAGAGCCCGCAAAGACCAACTGCGGTTTCGCTCATCACCGGCCCTCTCCGCACCGCCAGTGTCCGAACTTGCCAATCCTGATCTTTGAGATCCACAACTCCGTTCTCCTTCAGGGTGCGGTCGTGGGTAAATCCATTACGCAGTGGATGAAACGAGTGCCGACTGACTCTCTGCATGATTTTTGCCACAGTGGCTGTTGATGACTCGGCGGTTATGTCAGCAACGAGGCAACCGGCTGCGATTGTTGTGATTAGTATGTGTTTCATTTCCCTTCGGCTTTCAACTCTTCACCCGCTTGGTTCGAGTACACGCTGCTCAATCTCAAGGCTTGGGAACGTATAATCTGTTACAATGACCTTTGACATTTTTTTGTCCTAGTTTGCGGTCAGGCAAGAATGCCCTGCACCACGCTGCCAGCCACGTCTGTCAGGCGGAAGTCCCGGCCGTCATGAAAATAAGTCAAACGCTGGTGGTTGAGGCCGAGCAGATGCAGGATCGTGGCGTGAAAATCGTGTGTGTGCACCGGATCGACGACGGAGCGCAGACCGTGCTCATCCGTCGCGCCGTGCGTATGGCCGCCCCTCACCCCGGCACCAGCGAGGAAGGTCGTGAACGCCCAGTTGTGATGCTCGCGTCCCTTGGCATCGGCGGAGTTGTTGAACGGGGTGCGTCCGAATTCCGTGGTCCACACGACCAGCGTATCATCGAGCATTCCACGCAGCTTGAGGTCGGTTAGTAGTCCGTGGATGGGGCGATCCACCTGCCTGGCTAAGCGGGCGTGATCCATCATGTCGCCATGAGAATCCCAGTTGCCGGAGGAGCCGGTGTGGATCAGTTCGACAAACCGAACGCCGCGCTCGGCCATGCGGCGCGCGGCAAGGCATTGCCAGCCAAAGCCGTTGGTCTGGCCTCGTTCCAGCCCGTAGAGTTTGTGCGTTGCGTCGCTCTCCTGTCCTAAATTGAACGTTTCGGGCACCGCCATCTGCATCCCGAACGCCGTTTCAAAAGCCCGCATCCGAGTTGCCAGTTCGGTGTTCGATTGCTGCGAATCAAGGTGGCGTTGATTGCGTTTGCGCAGTTCCGCCAGCTCGAACTCCTGCAGGTTGCGGGCGACGAGCGGTGTGATGTTCGGCACCGGGGTCGCCCCGGGCACCACACGGGTGCCCTGATGTGCTCCGGGCAAAAGGTCCGAGCCCCAGACCTGCCCTCCGGCGTAGGGCGACTGCGGCGCGATCACCACGAACGAAGGCAGATTCTGGTTCACCGTGCCCAAGCCGTAACTCACCCAGGCACCGATGCTCGGGCGCGTGACGGTGAACGAACCGGTGTGCATGCCTAGCGTGGCGTTGTAATGATTCGAGTGACCGGTGTGCATGCTGCTGATGAAACAAACATCATCCACGCTCCTAGCCACCTCCGGAAACAGCTCGCTCACCTCCTTGCCGCATTGGCTGTGTGGCTTGAATTTCCACTGCGGTTTTTTGAGAAAAATCTTTTCATAGCCAGGCCGGTTTTGGATCTCCGGATGATCGCTTTTATCGATCTCCCTGCCGTGATCCCTGTAGAGTTGCGGCTTGTGGTCGAACGTGTCCACGTGCGACACCCCGCCGCTCATGTTCATGAAAATAACCCGCTTGGCTTTGGGTGCGAAATGCGCTCGCCGCGGCGCCAATGGGTTTGAGACTTCCTTTCCCATCAGCTCTGACACGATACCCGGCATCAACACCGATCCGGCCACCATTGAACGGAGAAAATGGCGCCTGTTGGGATCGTATCGGAAGACGGCCATGTTAGTTTACATAGAGGAACTCGTTGCTGCTCAGCAGCACGCGGCACCATGTGGCCCACGCCTTGGCCTCATCGGCGACGGCCGAGTACTCGGTGATAAATTTGGCGGCATCGGCAACCTCTCGCTCGGTCACTGGCCGGCCCAAGGCTAGGAGATGCGCCCGCTGGATGCGCTTTGCTGAGTTGGGCGACAGCTTGGCCAAGCGCTTAGCCAAGGCGGCGGCCTGCGCGTGCATTAATTCGTTGTTCATGAAATACAACGCCTGCGCTGGCACGTTGCTGAGCCGCCGCTGGCCGGTGCTGGCGTTGGAGTCGGCGCCGTCGAAGAGCGCCATAAGCGGCCTGCGCTGAATCCGTTGAGTCATCAAAAAAACGCTTCGATGCTTGTTCTCGTAGTTCGCGCGAAATGGCGTGTGCTGGGTGAACTGCCGTTTTTCCGGGAATGGATGTCCAGCCGGCGTGGAGCAGTCGAGCGCCTGGCCAAGCGCGAGCAGCGTGTCGCGCAATTCCTCGGCACTGAGGCGGCGAGGCCTGAACGAGCCGTAGAGTGTTTGCTCCGGCCCGGCGGCCACCGCCGTCTGATATGACGCTGAGTTCATGATCAGCCGGTGTAAGCCCTTGATCGACCAACCGCTCTGCACAAACGTCACCGCTAGCCAGTCGAGCAGCCCTGGATGCGTCGGCGCCTGGCTCTGGATACCAAAGTTGTTGGGGGTCAAAACCAGGCCGCGGCCAAAGTGATGCAGCCAAATCCGGTTGACAATCACGCGGGAGGTCAGCGGGTTGGCGGTGTTGGCGATCCAGTTGGCCAACTGCAAACGCCCGCTGCCTTCTGTCACTTTTTGGCCACCGAGTAGGTCGATGTTTTTTCGGGGCACTTCGTCGCCGGCCATTTTCGGGTCGCCGCGTTTGTGCAGTTTTTCGTTGATGATTCTGTCCTCAACCGCGCCGTAAGCGTGGGCGATCTTCACCTGGTTTTCCATCAACGCAGCCAATTTTTTCTCCGAGACCTGCAGGGTTTGCATCGTCTCCCCCGGCTTGGCCAGGGCGGTGAGAAAGTCGCCGGTCAACTGCACCAAATGCCACGCGACACCGTTTCCGCCAGGGTGGCCGTCCTTCACGAGTCCCCTGATTTTGACGTTGCCGTCGATCGGGCTGGTCCAGCCGATGCCAACCGGCCCATCGGAAGCCGGGTGCACGAACAACGTGCGCGGCGGCAGTGTGGTCCATGCCTTTAAAGGCGTCTCATTGGCGTTGACGAACACCGACGGCAGCGGATTGACGCGCCACACATGATTGCCTTTCCGTCCCTCGTTGTCCGTCACCGGCTCTTTGAGCAGTTGGCTAGGCTTGCGCGCGTCGAGAAACGCCCACGTGTAACGGTTTCCCAGCTTGTCGGGATGGGGGTTACCGACAAGAAAATCATCGACGACATCCCCGGTCACATTCCATCGGCGGCCTTCACCGCCAAGTTCGCTCAACTCCCACTCGATGATTGTCGTGTCCGAGCCGTAATCCCCGTCGCGTGGATCGATGATAAGTTGCAACATGTCACCGCGCTTCACAGTCACTTCGTCAGCGGTAAACGGCTGCTCAGAGCCGGCGTCGATCTGCCCTTGGTCAAGCGGTGTGCCCGGCTGGCTGGCGAGTTTCTTGAAATCACCCGATGCGCCGGCGAGTTGTTTTTTTGCCTCTCCAATCTGCTTCTCCAGTTCAGTCTTCTTTTTGTTCCAAACCTCGACCCGCCCTAGGAGTTCCATGGAGTTGGTCAACGGCACCATATCGGTGGCCTGCCCACTGCTCTCCGAGCCGGGAAAGGAGTAGCGTGTGCTGGCAAAGATGCCATACAGGCCGTAGTAGTCCCTGGCGGAGATGGGATCGTATTTGTGATCGTGGCAACGCGCACAGGCGATAGTCAGGCCAAGGAACGATTTGCCGAGCGTGTCGATGGTGTCCTCGATTGTCAGGTAGTGATCCTTGCGGGCGTCGAATCCGTGCCGCCGCGAGATGGCGAGGTAGCCCGTCGCGGTGATCAACTCCGCGTATCGATCCGGCGAGATCGATTCATCGGCTCTAGCCAAAATGTCACCGGCGAGTTGCTCGCGGATGAACTGGTCGAACGGCGTGTCCCTGTTGAAGGCGTCGATGACATAGTTGCGATAGCGCCAAGCCTCGTCGACTGGGAAGTCTGCCGTCTCGCCGGCGGTGTCCGCATACCGCACGACATCGAGCCAATGCCGCCCCCAGCGCTCGCCGTAACGCGGCGAAGCCAACAACCGGTTGACCACTGCGGCAAACGCCTGCGGCGAGTTGTCGTTCAGAAATGCGTCGATTTCCCCGGGCGTTGGCGGGAGGCCGGTGAGATCGTAGGTAGCGCGCCGAATCAGCGTGAGTTTGTTTGCACGGCCAAGCGGTTGCAGGTCGCTGGCCTCCAACTTGGCCAAGAGGAAGCGATCGATGTCCGTCCTTGGCCAGGCTCTGTTTTTGACATTCGGAATCACCGGAGCCGTTGGCGCTTGGAATGACCAGTGATCTTTCGCCGCAACGTTCACTTGTCCGGACGCTGCCCCGGAAACGGCATTTGACTGGAACTCCAGCGAGACGCCAAGTAACAAAGCTGTCAAAAAGAAGCACATCATGCGGTCAGCGGAACACGTGTATGCTAAAGCCTCGCCGAGTTCACGCAACGCCAAAAAACGGAACTCATCCGATGCGGACCTGTCGCCAGGGCGGCCATACGCGATCAGCAATCCGAGGAGTGTGAAACCGTTAAACTAAATTGCACGAGTTCAGTTCGCAAAGATTCCGCAAGTAGGCGAGAGAACGCCCGGCTCAAGCGGATGCTGGCTGACGAGATGCTCGGCAAATGATAGACACCCTGTCCGCTTGGCTCGTTCCTTTGCATTGGCCAGGGCTGGCAGCAGTAAAGCCGCAAGAATGGCGATGATGGCAGTCACCACCAACAGCTCAATAAGAGTAAACCCCCGGCTAGGCTTTGTTTTCATTTCCCTTCAGCCTTCAATTCCGCATCACTTTTTGATATTAGTCGGGATTCAAAAATGAATTCGGCCCAGATGGGGCGATGATCTGAGAGAGGTTTGCCATATTTCAACCACTCTGTTTTGTAACGAGTCATTTGAATTTCCTCTTCTGGATTATTATATGCGCTATCAATTATTCCCCCGTTTGTGACTTCTACGGCAAAAGTCCTACTCCTAAAGAAAATGTGATCAATCACTCCTGATTCATTCCCAGTCTCAATATGCTTATGGGTGCTGATCTTTGCCGTATCAATCGCAAGTTCCTTCCATATGGATTTCATCCCAACTGTTTTAATTGATTTCAAGGCTCCTTTGTCCAATTGATTATTTAGATCTCCCAGAATGATCAGGTTATCATGCATAGAACCTCTGATCACGTTTTCTGCAATATAAACTGCTGCAGATTTCTGAACCTCTGGCTGGCCAGGTATGTGGGTTGAGTAAAGCATTAGCGGTACGCCCTTTATGTTAGTTTTTGCTGATACTAGAGATGCGGGTTTCCATCCTTTGGCGTTTATTTCAACTTCCCCCTTATCAAATAGTGGAAACCGACATAAAATCGACTTGTATTTATTCTTGTGATTGGCAGAGGAAACTTTGCCCACATGGACATGATGCATACCTAATACGCGACCAACACGGGCTGTCCAGTCGCCATCAGGCACTTCGTTGAAGCAAATAACATCCAAGTTATATGGTTTGAACATTTGCCCTATTGATTCAGGTTGTGCCCATAAACCAAATAGAACATTGTAAGTGGCAAATCGTATTTGGGTTTTCTTTTGTGTATCTACATTTCTTTGGTGAATTGAAGTTTTTGAAAAAACTCCACTTTTTTCCATCTGAGACCCCGTAGTCGAAAAATATTGGCTAACTTGACATCCCACCAGCGCAACGGCTGCGATTGTTGTGATTAGGAGGTGTTTCATTTCCCTTCAGCTTTCAATTCTTCACCCGTCTTGCCGCCGTGTTTGCGGAGGAGGTCGGCG
>DQLO01000421.1 GCA_015660155.1 Verrucomicrobiota bacterium | reverse complement strand
GGCGCCACCGACAAAGACCCCACCGCGCCCGAGCGCGCCGTGACCTGCGCGCGGCGTATGTTGCAAGAACGCAAGGTGCTAAACATGCTGCGCGGGCAGGACATCAACGTAGGCATCGGCATCGCCACGGGCGAAATGCTAGCGGGCTTTATGGGCTCGGAGGATCGGCTGAACTTCACCGTCATTGGACAGGGCGCCAACCTCGCCAGCCGCCTTTGCACCGTGGCCAGCCCGATGGATATTCTCGTGGACGAAGCCACCTGCGAAGCCGCCCGCGAAGGCCGCACCGCCGAGACCTTGCCGCCGATGGAAATCAAAGGCTTCAGCGACCTCCAAGCCGTGTACCGCCTAAGCCCCGAACCGGCCCCCAAAAACCAACCGGTGGATGCGCCAGTTTCGGCTTCGTAAAAACCTGTCGAGGTGATGGAAGGGCGAAGCGCCCGAAAGGCCCAATTCAGCCCTAAAATTCAGGCAAAATTCTTATGACATTTTAGTCCTTTCTAGCTGAATGATCGCCAAGCTCAAGGCGTCGAATTCCCAGCCAAACGGGCTTTGGATTATGATCACGATCACGGGTCAAAAATATCGGTTCTGCGACGGGGTAACTCGGCGCAGTTTTTTGCAAATCGGCGGGCTTGCTTTGGGCGGGCTTTCGTTGCCGCAGATTCTTCAAGCCGAGCAGCAGCAAGGCATAAAGCGCGGGCACAAAGCCATCATCAATATTTTTCTGCCCGGCGGGCCGCCGCATCAAGATATGTGGGATCTCAAGCCCAACGCGCCCAAAGAGATTCGCGGCGAGTTGAATGAGATTTCCACCAATGTGCCGGGCATTCGTATCGGCGAACTCTTCCCGCGCATGGCCAAGATGATGGACAAGTTTACCGTCATCCGTTCGATGGTCGGCGCCGGTGGCGGGCACGATGCGTGGCAGTGCCAAACGGGGCGCGACAATCGCGGCAACCAACCCGCCGGCGGTTGGCCGAGCATGGGCGCGGTGCTTTCGAAATTACACGGGACAGTGAAGCCGGGCGTGCCGCCCTTTGTCGGCCTCGCGCCGAACTGCGGCCACAAGCAATGGGGAGACCCCGGCACACCAGGATTTCTCGGGCCGGCGCACAGCCCTTTCCTGCCCAACAAAGCCGGCAACGCGCGCGAGGACATGAAACTCAACGGGTTGACCATCGACCGCCTCGGCTCGCGCAAAAGTTTGCTGGACAGCTTCGACACGCTCCGCCGCGACGTGGACAACACTCGCGCCATCGAAGGCCTCGATGCGTTCAACCAACAAGCGCTCGCGATGCTGACGAGCAGTCGGCTGGCCGAGGCGTTGAACCTCGAAAAGGAAGACCCCAAGCTGCGCGAGCGTTACGGGCGCGGCACGGCGAAGAAGCAGTCCGATGGCTCGCACAAGTTGCTCGATGATTTTTTGATGGCGCGGCGCCTTGTGGAAGCCGGCGCGCGTTGTGTTACGCTGGCGTTCAGCCGGTGGGATTGGCACGGCGGAAATTTCAATCGCGCTCGGCAGGATATGCCGATGCTCGACCAAGGCCTAACCGCGCTCGTCGAGGATTTGCATCAACGCGGCATGAACAAGGACGTCAGCGTGGTTGTGTGGGGCGAGTTCGGCCGCACGCCGAAGGTTAACGCCAAAGCTGGGCGCGATCACTGGCCGAAGCTTTCCACCGCCGTGCTCGCTTGCGGGCAGATGAACCACGGCCAAGTCATCGGCGCCAGCGACAAGCACGCCGGCGAAGCCGTCGACCGGCCGGTGCGGTTCGGCGATGTGTTCGCCACGCTGTACACTTCCATGGGCATCAACGTCGAGACCGCCACCGTGCCCGATCTCTCGGGCCGCCCGCGTTACCTCATCGACCACGGCCGCCGACCGCTCAAGGAATTGATTAGTTAAAAAATGTAAAACCAACTCAGGGACAAAATTATGATTACGTTCAACGGAGGCTTCACGGGTCGCACTTGCGACGGACTGTCACGGCGAAACTTTTTACAGGTCGGCTCGCTTGGGATTGCCGGCCTCACGCTCCCCAATCTCCTGCGGGCCAAGGAAGCCGGCGCGGCATTGAACAACAAATCCGTCATCTGGGTGTGGCTCGGCGGCGGGCCGACGCACGTGGAAACGTTTGACCCCAAGATGGACGCGCCGCGCGAGTACCGCAGCACCACCGGCGAATGCAAAACCAACATCCCCGGCGTGAGCATCGGCGGCACGTACCCCAAGCTCGCCAAGTGTATGGACAGCATGGCGCTCGTGCGCTCCTTCGCCCACGGCAACAGCAGCCACGGCACCGGCACCACATGGGTGATGACCGGCTACAATGACCGCACCAAGATGCGCCCCTCGATTGGCTCCATCATCGCCAAGGCCAAAGGCACCGTGCATCCCGTAACGGGCTTGCCGTCCTACGTGCGCATCGGCGGCATCGGCAGCGACGGTCCGGGCTGGTTGGGCACTCGTTTCCAGGCGCTCAGCCCCAGCGGGCAAGCGCGCAAGAATATGGAATTGAGCGTCGACGCCAATCGTTTTCAGAGCCGCCACGCGCTGCTCGACAGCATCGACG
>DQLO01000318.1 GCA_015660155.1 Verrucomicrobiota bacterium | reverse complement strand
TTTTCTTGTTAAACTATGTTTGAAAAAATTCTCGTAGCCAATCGCGGAGAAATCGCCGTGCGAATTATGCGCGCGTGTCGCGAGCTGGATATTCGTACAGTGGCCGTTTACTCGGAGGTGGATGCGAACTCAATGCACGTGCAGATGGCCGACGAGGCGATTTGCATCGGGCCCGCGCCGAGCAACGAAAGTTATCTCAAACGCGATCGTATCATCGGCGCGGCGGAGATTGCCGATGTGGATGCGATTCATCCGGGGTATGGATTTCTATCCGAAGACACGCGCTTTGCCGAGGTGTGCGAGAGTTGCAACATCGCGTTCATCGGCCCGGGCTCGACGGTGATGAATGCGTTTGGCGACAAACAAACCAGCCGCGAACTGGCCGAACGCGCCGGCGTGGCGGTGCCGCCCGGCAGCGACGGCATGGTGGAGGACGAGGCGACGGCGCGCCGCGTGGCCAAGGAGATTGGCTACCCCGTGATGATCAAGGCCGTGGCAGGCGGCGGTGGGCGTGGCTTGCGCGTGGCGCACAATGAAGTTTCGTTGTTGAAAGGCTATCACACCGCGCGGAGCGAGGCTGAGGTGGCGTTTGGTAACAGCGGAGTTTACATCGAGAAATTCATCGAGAACCCGCGGCACATTGAGTTCCAAATTTTGGGCGACACGCAGGGAAATATCATCCATCTCGGCGAACGTGATTGCTCCATTCAGCGCCGCAACCAAAAACTCATCGAGGAAACGCCGTCGCCGCTGATGGCTGAACTGCCTGAGCTGCGGAAGGAAATGGGAGAAGCCGCGCTGCGAATTTGCCGCGAGGCGCGCTACGTGAATGCCGGCACGGTGGAGTTTGTGACGGACCCCAAAGGCAACTATTATTTTTTGGAGGTCAACAAACGCATTCAGGTGGAGCATCCCATCACCGAGGAAGTCACCGGCGTGGACCTCGTGAAGCAGCAAATCCTCATCGCGATGGGCGAGCCGCTGCGGCTCACGCAGGACGAAGTCACCTTCAGCGGTCACGCCATCGAGTGCCGCATCAACGCCGAGAATCCATTTGCTGATTTCGCGCCGTCGCCCGGGCGCGTGAAAATGTATTACGCCCCCGGCGGCCGCGGCGTGCGCATCGACAGCCATGTGTACGCCGGCTACACCATCCCGCCCACGTATGATTCGATGATCGCCAAGCTCATCACCACCGGCAAAGACCGCCGCGAAGCGATCGCTCGAATGAGCCGCGCGCTCGGCGAGTACATGATCACCGGCGTGAAAACCACCATCCCCTTCGAGCAAGCCGTGATGCGCGATCCCAATTTCCGGCGCGGCAAGTACACCACCAACTTCATCGAAAACCTCCTCGCCAATCGCCGCGAGATGATCGAGCGCGACGCATAACATTGCGCGCCATGAACCTCCTCGTCGACTGTCGCCTCTACGCCTTCGTCGACAGCGCCTATTTGCACAACCGCACCCCCGCCGATCTCGCCCAACAACTCTGCGACGGCGGTGCCGACCTCATCCAACTCCGCGCCAAAGACTGGCCCGAAGAAAAAATCCGGCAAACCGCTGAGGACATCCTCCCCATCACCCGCGCCGCCGGCGTCCCCCTCGTCATCAACGACCACTGGCAACTCGCCACCGATCTCGGCACCGAAATCTGCCACCTCGGGCAGGAAGATTTTTTTGAGAATGAATTCCCCCCTCAACCCTCAACCCTCAACCCTCAACTTGGTTTAAGCACCCACGCTCCCGACCAAGCCGAGCGCGCGATGGGAACCAACGCTGCCTACCTCGCCATCGGCCCTGTTTTCGCCACGCCCACCAAGCCCGGGCGACCCGGCGTCACACTCGACTACGTCCGCTGGGCCGCCGTAAATGTGGACCGCCCGTGGTTTGCCATCGGCGGCATCACGCTGGAAAATATCGATTCAGTCTTGGAAGCCGGCGCGCGTCGCATCTGCGTGGTGTCCGCAATTTTGAACGCCCCCGACGTCGCCCACGCTTGCCAGCAATTCCACAAACGCCTAGCCTCCGTGCCTTTGCAAAAATCATGAGCTTATTAGTAGTCGGCACCACCGCCCTTGATTCCATTAAAACCCCGCACGCGGAAAATCCGCGACTCCTTGGCGGGTCCGCCAGCCACGCCGCCGTGGCCGCGAGTTTTTTCACCACGCCCCACCTCATTGGCGCGGTAGGCGATGATTTCCCGCGCAAATACATTAACCTCTATCGCAAGCACGGCATCAATCTCGACGGGCTGCAACAACTCAGCGGCCAAACCTTCCATTGGTCCGGCGAGTACGAGCAAAATATGAACCACCGCCGCACACTCGACACTGTACTCGGCGTCATCGAGAATTTTTCACCCACCCTCACCGCCGCTCAAACGCGGCTGCCCTACGTGTTACTCGCCAACTGCGCGCCCGATTTGCAGGCCAACGTGCTCGACCAAATGCGCCGCCCGAAATTTGTGGTGGCCGACACCATGGACCTCTGGCTCAACATCGCCCGCGCCCCGCTGCTCAAGCTGCTCCCGCGCCTCGATTGCCTCGTGCTCAATGACAGCGAAGCCGCGCAGCTCGTGGAGGAAGACAACCCCATCGCCGCCCTCCCGCGCATCCACCGCCTCGGGCCAAAATACGTCATCATCAAAAAAGGCGAACACGGTGCCATCTTCTCCGGCCCGCGCGGGTTGTTCATCGCCCCCGCCTATCCATTAAAAAAAGTAGTGGATCCCACCGGCGCCGGCGACAGCTTCATCGGCGGCTTAATGGGCCACCTCACTAGCCAAAAAGGCAGCCCCGAAAAAAATCTACGATCGGCAATCATCCACGGCACCATCACCGCCAGCTATTGCTGCGAAGCCTTCGGCCTCAAAAAAACCACGAAGATCAAAAAAGCCGACATCACAAAACGCGTCCGCAAGTTGTCAAAAATGGTGGAGTGGTGAGCAGGCAGGGTGCGCTCTCCGAGCGCGCCGCCCAACCCGCAACCACTCGCCCCTCGACTCTCCCAGCGCCTTTTGCCAAACTCAACCCCTCCAAACGCGGGTGTCGTACAATGGCAGTACGCGAGCTTCCCAAGCTCGAGACGTGGGTTCGATTCCCATCACCCGCTCCAGATTTTATTTTTTCACATCAAATTCCAATTCAAGCTGCTAAGTGTTTTTGCAGTGATTGGGACAGTGATTTTTGGGGAGGCTGAGGGATTGGGCCAAGGTGTGTTTGAGGTTGAGGCAGGCTTCTTCCTCGGGGTCATGCCCAGAAATTCTGCGGCATCACCCACGGCCCAGCCCTTTTTCTTCAGGCGCGTTTGTTCAAGGCTTTTTCAGCTGGTGGCGGATGAAGCCGGGGCGGTCGGTGGTGATTCCTTGGAAGCCGGTGGTGATGAGTTGGCGGGCTTGGGTGGGGGTGTTGATGGTCCAGGCGTAGAGGCCTAGTTTTTGGTGGCGGGTTTGGGTGCGGATTTGGTGGAGGTATTGGGCAAAGGCGGGGGTGTGGGTTTGGCCTTTGAAGCCGATATTGATGCCGTCGAGCTGGGCGGTTTTGGCGGCGGCGAGGGTGGGGGCGATGGCGGGCCATTGGGCGGTCTCGGGATTTTGTTTTAAGTGTTTGAGGTAAAACACTTCGAGCGCGGGGAGGCGTTTTTTGGCGGCGGTGCAGACTTCGAGGGAGAAGGCGATGATGGCGGTTTGGGCGGCGGGGGTTTTGGTTTTGGCCAATAGTATTGCAAGGGGCGGGACGATCTCAGGGCCGCATTTGATTTCGATGAAGAGGCGTTTGCTTTTTGGGATGGTTTTTAAAACTTGTTCGAGCGAGGGGATGGGTTCGCTTTTCCATTGGGGGGCTTTCCACGCGCCGGCGTCGAGCTTGCGCAGTTGCGCCCAGGTTTGCCGGTGCACGAGGCCGCGATGGCCGGTGGTGCGGGCGGTGTCTTGGTCGTGAATCACGACGATTTTTTTGTCACGCGAAAGGTACACGTCGATCTCCACGGCATCGGCGTTGCGCTTCCACGCGAGGTTCACGGCGGCGAGGGTGTTTTCCGGTGCGTCGTGCGAGGCGCCGCGATGGGCGATGATCTCCACGGCGGGGAGGGAGGGAACAAGGATTAGCAGGATGGACAGGATGGTGAATTTCATTTTGTGTCCATGTTGTGACGGCAGCGGCTGGCTTGGCCGATTTATTTCCGCCGGATTATTTCACTGATGGCGTTGTGGACTTCTGGTTTCCAGAGTTGGCCCATGTGGCCGCCTTTTTCGTTGTAAATGATTTGGTTGGGGAAGGTTTTGCGGAACCAATCTAAATGGTCTTGGCTGAGGAGGAAGTCGTTGCTGGTGAGGACGAGGTGGAGGCTTTTGGCGGCGGTGAGGGCGGCCTGACGTTGGCGGAGGTCGCTGGCGTTTGCGAGGGTGGTGGCGGGGATGGATTGGGCGGCGAGATGGGGTTGGAGGATTTTGGTGAAATAATCTTCCCAACTGAGGGCGTTTACGCGGTTATATAAACGGCGGCGGGCGGCGAGGTCGCGGCCTTCCAAATTCAGGTGGCCGGAGAGGATGGCTTGGCGGAGGGTGATGCGATAGCTAAGGCCGATGAGGTACGAGGCTTCGGCGTCGGTGAAGGGCATATCGGCGCCTTGCTTGGGGGTTTGCTTTTGGTTGACGGCGATCTTGAGCAGCGCGGTTTGGCGGAGGGCGCGGGAATCCTTGCCGGGCGTGCGGTAGAGGAGGTCAAGCGCCTTGACGCCGTGCACGAGGTCGAGCGGGGGGTTGATGGCGACGGCGTGCGTGTAGGTTTCAGGTGGGCTGGTGGCGGCGAGGTTGAGGGTGTACCAAGCGCCCATTGAGAACCCGAGCAGCGATTGGCCGGTGACGTGCCTCGCGCCGTGTTTGGCGGTGAGGGTGGCGGTGATGGTTTTTTGGACGGCGCGGATGGCGGCAAGGTCGTGCGGCATATAGCCCGGCAAATATTCGGCGGGGGCGCTGCGGATGAATTCCCAGTTGAAATTATTGCTGATGCAGATGACGTGGTAGCCTTCGGTATGTGCCTGCTCGGCGAGGGCGAGCGCGCGGATGCTAAGCCGATGTCCGCCGAGGCCGGGGAGGATCCACGCGATGGGCGCAGGTTTTTTTTGCAGCCACAGGGAAACGGTGAGGGGTCGGGCAAAGCCTTCGGGGGTTATTTCGAGTTCATCGGCGAGCTTGCCGAAGCCCTGATTTTTTGGGCGCGAATAAATTGCCATCAATGTTTGCGTTTGGCCGGTGTCTTCGTGTTTGCCGCCGAGCTGGAGGTCGCGCACTTGGGCGTCACGCTTGAGGGTGAAGTTCATTTTGGCGAGTTCGTACGGGTCGTACTCGGTCTTGAGCATTTGCAGGAGGGCGCGGCTGCTAAAGGAAACGTGGTTGAAGCCCATGCCGAGTCGGGCGGCGGGCGCGAGCGAGGCGGGATCGAGCCCCAACCCGCTGATGCTGCCCAACAAGTCGCGTTCGGAGGAGGCACCCAACAGCGGCACGTACAAATATATTTTCGATTCCCAACCCCAATAGCCGAACACTTGGCCGAGGTCTTCGCCGGTGGAGTTGAGCCCGTACTTGTGCGTGGCGGGATCGCCCAGGCCGGCCACGCCAAGGGTGGTGTTGATGAGAAACCGCTTGGTCTCCGTGCCCGCGCCGCTCCATTTGCCCTGCAATAAATTACTTACGAGCCGCAGCGGGTAATATAG
>DQLO01000310.1 GCA_015660155.1 Verrucomicrobiota bacterium | reverse complement strand
TGGCATTTGCATCTTTTTTCGGAGCCGGAACGCCAGGATGTTCATTCAGCAATCACGTGTGCGAAGCCATCATGCGGTGGCGAGACCATGCTGAAGAAAACGATCTCCGATCTCTCCGAAATCATTTTTGATTATTGCCCTAAATGTGAAGGAATCTTTCTAGACAAAGGAGAGATCCAAGAAGTCAGTCAGGAGCTTGAGCCATCGACGGAGGCAAATCTGGACAAGAAGACAAGGGAATACATTGATGGCTACTTGGTTGTGGAAGAATCGGCCTGTGTTCGCTGGGACCCAGGCAGCCACGCCTCCCCTGAAAATTTTTGGTACTTTGTAAGGAGTTCCATTTACTTTAAGGAAAGTCTCGGGTTGGGGCTGAATATGTTCTCCGAAAAATGGACAGACAAGTTATTCAAAGGGATTGGGCTTTCAAGGAAGCAGGATATTCAGGTTGGAGACGATCAAATTGACTCCCGATTCATCATTCAAGGCACTGACGAAAAAGAAATAATATCACTGCTTTCTGATCAGAACATCCGGAAAAACATTAACTTATTGGATGAAAAAAGATTGAAGAAAGGGGCCATTAAAGGGTCCTTCAAAATTTTTGACAATCGAGTCACCTATTCCGAAGGGCCTTATGATCATGTAGTAGGCTATGCTGATATAGCAGATCCCGAAGGGGTGAGGGAGGCGATGATAAATTTAGTAAAATCCGTTGAGGATTGTTACGAATAATCTTTATCACGCGATGCCCGCCAGCTGCAGCTAGATAAACTCGTTGATGAGGTTCTCCAGAAATTCCTGACGGCCGCTGGTGTTAGGCGTCACATCGCCTTTTTCGAGCATGTAAGCTTCCAGAGTTTTGAAGCTGGCATCACCGGACTCGATTTCTTTACCAATGCTGGTGTCCCAGCTACCGTAGCGTTCCTTCACGAAATTTCCCAAGCGGCCGTCGGCACGGATGGCCGCTGCTATTTTCAGCCCGCGCGCGAAGGCGTCCATGCCGCCGATGTGCGCGTGGAAAAGGTCGATGGGCTCGTGGCTTTCGCGGCGCACCTTGGCGTCGAAATTCACACCGCCCGGCGCGAGGCCACCATATTTCATCACCGCCAGCATGCATTTGGTGGTGAGATAAATATCGGTCGGAAACTGATCCGTGTCCCAGCCGAGCAACAGGTCGCCGGTGTTGGCGTCCATCGAGCCGAGGAAGCCCTGCCCGCCGGCGTAGTCGATTTCATGCTCCATCGAGTGCCCTGCCAGCGTGGCGTGATTGGTCTCGAGATTCAGCTTCACGTGATCCTCCAAACCATAAGTGCGCAGGAAATTAATGCACGCCGCCGCATCGAAATCGTACTGATGCTTCGTCGGCTCCTTCGGCTTGGGCTCGAATAGAAACTGGCCGGTGAACCCAATCTTCTTCGCGTAATCCACCGCCATGTGCATGAACGCCGCGAGATGATCCAGCTCGCGATGCATGTCCGTGTTCAGCCAATTTTGATACCCCTCGCGTCCGCCCCAAAACACATAACTTTCCCCGCCCAGCTCCTTCGTCACCTCAATCATCTTTTTCACCTGCGCCGCCGCAAACGCAAACGCGTCCGCATTGCAACTCGTCGCCGCCCCGTGCATGTAGCGCGGATTGCTAAATAAATTCGCCGTGCCCCACAGCAGTTGTTTTCCCGTTCGCTCCTGTTCCTCCTTCAGCACCGCCACCACCACATCGAGATTCGCATTGCTCTCCGCCAATGACGCCCCTTCCGGCGCCACATCGCGATCGTGAAAACAATAAAACGGCGCGCCAAGTTTCTCGAGAAACTCAAAAAACACCCGCACCCGATTCTGCGCATTCGCCACATCATCCGCCCCCTCCCAAGGACGCAACGCCGTCCCCGGCCCGAAAGGATCCGCGCCCCCGCCACGCATCGTGTGCCAATACGCCACGCCAAAGCGCAAGTGTTCCGTCATCGACTTGCCCTCCACCACCTCGGCGGCATCGTAATGCTTGAAGGCCAGCGGATTTCGCGAATCCGCGCCCTCGTACTCAATCGTTTTTACTTCAGGAAAAAATTCAGCCATAGGATTAATAAAATGAAATCAGTTCGCGCGCATTGGAGGGAACCGACCGCGGTAAGTCAAGGGAAAGGAAGGCTACCAAACTTCCACCGGCCCTTTGGGGACGGGGATGGATTTGCGTTTTTCGACGGCGGTTTCGGGTTCCTGCATGAACGAGGCGACCATGGGGGGGAGTTGGTATTGGGGGAGAAGTTGGCCTTCCGCGTCAGTGAATTTTTCGCGCCAGTCGAGGTAGTCGGCGAGCACGATTTCGAAATCTTCGCGGGTGCTGATTTGGACGACGGCTTTGTTGAAGGGCTTGGCGGGGCCGAAGCGTTTGGCGTACCACGGGGCGACTTTGCGGAACATCACGCTGCCGCGATTTTCACCAAAGACTTCGACCATCAAATCGTAATGCCGGCGCAGCACGCGGATGCGTTCATCGAAGGTCGGCTCGGGCAGCACCTCGCCGGTCTCGATGGCGTGCTGTGTGTGTTTGAAAATCCACGGATTATAAAACGCACCGCGCCCAATGCTGACGCCCGCGCAGCCCGTGGCTTCGAACATCCGCTTCGCGGCCTCGGCGGTAGTGACGTCGCCGTTGCCCACCACTGGCAAGCCGGGCACGGCCTCGACGACTTTGCGGATGCCATCGAGATTCACCGTGCCCTCGAAGCCTTGCGC
>DQLO01000388.1 GCA_015660155.1 Verrucomicrobiota bacterium | reverse complement strand
TGCTCAACCGCGCGCCCACGTTGCACCGTCTTTCCGTGCAGGCATTCGAGCCGGTGCTCATTGAGGGTGAAGCGATTCGCGTGCACCCGCTGGTTTGCACCGCGTACAACGCTGACTTTGATGGCGACCAAATGGCCGTGCATCTGCCCCTCTCAGTGGAAGCGCAAATGGAAGCGCGCCTCTTGATGCTTGCGCCCAATAATATTTTCAGCCCTTCGAGTGGTCGGCCGATTATGACGCCCACGCAGGATATCACGTTGGGGTGCTACTATCTCACGGTGGATCCGGAGAAGATGAACAAGAAAAAGTACAAGGAAAATCGCCGCAAGATGTTGTTTGGCGACAAATCCGAGGTGCTCTTTGCTTTGGATGAAGGCGTGATTGACACGCACACGACCATTCGAATCGCCAATCCCGATCGCGGCAAGAAAACGGTGTACGGCGATTCAGAAAGCGCAATCATCGAAACCACAGTGGGCCGCGTGATCTTCAGCGAAATTTGGCCCAAGGAACTAGGCTTCGCCAATTTCGAAGTGGGCAAGAGCAAGATCGGCGATCTCATCGCCGACTGCTATAAATTCGCCGGCCACGAAAAAACCGTGACGACTCTCGACCTCCTCAAGGAGCTCGGCTTCCGCGAGGCCACCAAGTCCGGCGCTTCCATCGGCATTGATGATATGATCATCCCGAAGGAAAAAGGCCAGGAAATCAAGAGCGCCGAAAAAGAAATTTCCGATGTGGAGAAACAATACCGCAAAGGCGTCATCACTCCGGGCGAGCGTTACAACAAGATCATCGATATTTGGACGCACGCAACGGACAAAATTTCCAACGTGATGATGGAAACTCTCAAGGCCAATCAAGGCAAGGAAGAGTACAACCCCGTCGCGCTTATGGTGGACTCCGGTGCGCGGGGTAATCGCCAGCAAGTTCGGCAGCTCGCCGGCGTGCGCGGCCTCATGGCCAAGCCCAGCGGCGACATCATCGAGAAACCCATCCTCTCAAACTTCCGCGAGGGCCTCACGGTGCTCGAGTACTTCATCTCCACCCACGGCGCCCGGAAAGGCTTGGCCGATACCGCGCTGAAAACCGCCGACTCCGGCTACATGACCCGCAAGCTCGTGGACGTGGCGCAGGATGTCATCATCCAGGAAATGAACTGCGGCACCAACAACGGCATTTGGGTGGAAGCCATTAACGAAGGTGAAGAAGAAGTCATCCGCTTGGTCGATCGCCTGGTGGGACGGCACTCCTGCGATCACATTATCAACCCCATCAATCCGAGTGAAAAACTCATCAAGTCCGGTGTGGAATTCGACGAGCACACCGCCGAAGCCATTGAAGATGCCGGCATCGACAAGGTGAAAGTGCGCTCCGTGCTTACCTGCGAAAACAAGAAAGGCGTGTGCGCCCATTGTTACGGACGCAACAACGCCACCGGCCGCACCGCCGAGCTCGGGCAGGCAGTGGGAATCATCGCCGCGCAATCCATTGGCGAGCCGGGAACTCAGCTCACGATGCGTACTTTCCACATCGGCGGCACCGCCTCGGCAGTATTTAAACAGCCGGAAATCAAGGCCAAGAAATCCGGCGTGGTGCACTATCAAGGTCTCCGCATCGTGGATCTGCAGGATGGCAGCCACATTGTGCTCAACAAAAATGGTACCGTCATTGTGCGCGATACCAAGACTGATAAGGAACTGGAAACCTACGACATTCCCATCGGCGCCGTGATCTCCGTGGCCAGTGGCAACAAGGTCAAGGCTGGTGAGACATTCGTGCAATGGGATCCGTACAACGTGCCGATTCTTTCCGAGAAAAAAGGCCGCATCCGTTTCCACGACATCATCGAAGGTGTGACAATGGAGCTGGAGGAGGATGAATCCACCGGCCAGAATTCCATGGTCGTCATCGAGCACAAAGAAGATTTGCATCCGCAAATCATCATTGAAGATTCCAAGAAGCAAGTGGTTGCCAATTATCCCATCCCCGCCGGCGCACACGTGCAAGTGGGCGATAACGACACTATCCGAGCCGGCACCTTGCTGGCCAAGACGCCACGCAAAACTGCCAAGACCAAAGACATCACAGGCGGTTTGCCGCGCGTGTCCGAACTCTTCGAGGCGCGCCAACCGAAAGACGCGGCGGAGATTGCCCGCATCGATGGCATGGTGGACTTCGGAGCTATTGTCCGCGGCAAACGCACGGTCATCGTGCAGGATCAAACGACCGCCGAGGAAGAGCAACATATGATTCCGATTGGCAAACACGTCATCGTCTTTAAGGGCGATCTCGTGAAGAAAGGCCAGCAACTTACCGAAGGCCCAATGGTGCCCCACGACATCCTCGAGGTGCTCGGCGTAAGCGCCCTCCAAGCCTTTCTCGTGAACGAAGTGCAAGAGGTGTATCGTTTGCAAGGCGTGACCATCTCCGACAAGCACATCGAAATGATCGTGCGCCAAATGTTGCGCAAGGTGAAAATCACCGAGCCCGGCGACACCACTTTCCTGTGGGGCGAACAGATCGATCGTTTGATCTTCGAGGCGGAAAACGAGCGCATCGAAAAAATGGGCGGCCAACCCGCCGAAGGCAGCCCCGTGCTGCTCGGCATCACCAAGGCCTCCATCGAGACGGAGAGCTTCCTGTCCGCCGCCAGTTTCCAGGACACCACGCGCGTGCTCACCGAGGCGGCGACTTTGGGCAAGAAGGACACTTTGCTTGGGTTCAAAGAGAACGTAATTATGGGGCACATCATCCCCGCCGGAACAGGTTTTGACGGCCATCGCAACCTCAGCCTCGACCCACAAGTCGAGGAAGTGGAGGAAGTGGAGGCGCCGAATTTGCTGCTGGACGAAGAAGAAGAGATGGCGAGTTAGGGTTTTTGAGAGAAAAACTGCCGAAAAGGCTGAAATTGGGGGGTCATAACGCCTCCCGGGAGTTTCCCGAAAAAAACTCATAAAACTAGTTGCAACAGGATTTTACTTTGGTATTATCCCGCCCCCGAATCGCTTGCCGACGCGGACAACGCGCAGGCAAGCGAACTATTTTTTATAATGCCGACAATTAATCAGCTGGTCCGCAAGGGACGGAAACGGACGCAGGAGAAGAGCACTTCTCCTGCGCTCGAG
Source organism: Verrucomicrobiota bacterium (assembly GCA_015660155.1). GTDB lineage: Bacteria > Verrucomicrobiota > Verrucomicrobiia > Limisphaerales > UBA1100 > JACNJL01. Next base: position 3,663 of record DQLO01000388.1, on the reverse strand, counting down.
AACTGTCCTTTCCGGCAGGGCGTGTGCCTGCAGGTGTACACGCGCACCCCGAAGAAACCGAACTCCGCGATGCGGAAGGTTTGCAAGGTGCGCCTCACCAACGGGCACGAGATCATCGCCTACATTCCGGATGAAGGCCACAGCTTGCAGGAGCACTCCATTGTGCTCGTGCGGGGCGGTCGGGTAAAAGATTTGCCGGGCGTGCGTTACCATGTGGTGCGCGGCACCCGCGATGCCACCGCCGTGGAGAAGCGCCGGGTGAGCCGTTCCAAGTACGGCGTGAAACGCCCGAAGGCCCCAAAGAAGAAATAAGGAATTTTATATGTCACGCAGACGCAGAGCAGTTAAACGCGAGATTCGCCGCGACGCACGCCATCACAGCCTGCTCGTGGGGCGTTTGGTAAACACCATTATGAAATGCGGCAAGCGCAACCTCGCGCAAAGTCTGGTGTACGATGCGTTCGACCAAATCAGCGAGAAGCAGGAAGGCGCCACGCCGATGGAAGTGTTGCAACGCGCCGTGGAAAATGCCAAGCCGCGGCTGGAAGTGAAGAGCCGCCGCGTCGGTGGCGCCACTTATCAAGTACCGCTGGAAGTGACCGGCGAACGATCCGAAGCGCTGGCCCTGCGTTGGATCGTGGAATTTGCCAAGGCCAAAAAAGGCACGCCGATGAAACGGGCGTTGGCCAACGAAATTCTTGATGCTTACAACGGCGAAGGCAATTGCATTCGCCGCCGCGACGAGGTCCACCGGATGGCACAGGCCAACAAAGCCTTTGCCCATTTCCGCTGGTAAAAACATTTTGGATTGTGAATCGCCCCGAGCGTGGATTTATCGGGGCGTTTTTTAATCCAACCAACGATGGAAACATTGACCGACATAGACACGAAAGCACTGAACTCGCCGGACCGCGAGTACACAATGGAGCGCACCCGGAACATCGGGATTGCGGCGCATATTGATGCCGGCAAAACCACGACCACCGAGCGCATCCTGTTTTACACGGGCCTCTCGCACAAAATCGGCGAGGTGCACGACGGCAACACCGTCACCGACTGGATGGAACAGGAGCGCGAGCGGGGCATCACGATTACCAGCGCGGCCACCACATGTTTTTGGACGCAAAAGCCCGACGGCACCGATAAGCTGTGGGAAGGCATCGCCCATCGCGTCAACATCATCGACACCCCCGGCCACGTGGATTTCACCGCCGAGGTGGAGCGCTCCATGCGCGTGCTCGACGGCGCGGTCGCCGTCTTCTGCGCCGTGGCCGGCGTGCAGCCGCAATCCGAAACCGTGTGGCGGCAAGCCACCAAGTACGGCGTCCCCCGCATTGCCTTCGTCAACAAGATGGATCGCACTGGTGCAAACTTTAATAGTGTGATCGCCGAGATGCGTGAGAAGCTCGGCGCGTACGCCTACGCGGTGGGCATCCCGATTGGTTCGGAAGACAATCTGCGTGGCGTCATTGATGTCATCAGCCAAAAGGCGATCATTTATGATCCCTCCGATGACCTCGGCACCAAGATGAACGTGGAGGAAATTCCGGCTGAGTTGAAGGAGGAAGCCGAATTCGCCCTTGCTGAATTGATCGAGGCAGTAGGCGACAAGGACGACGAGATCATGGAGCTCATTCTCGATGAGAAACCCATTGATAGTTTTACCCTCAAGCGCGCCATCCGCCGCCTCACCGCCGCCAATGAAATGGTGCCGGTGCTTGGAGGTTCCGCCTTCAAAAACAAAGGCGTGCAGCCGATGATGGACGCGGTCATCGATTTTCTTCCCTCCCCGCTGGACGTGGATCCCGCCGTGGGTGCTGATGTGGATGATCCCGAAGATCTCACCACCTTCCCCGCCGATGACAACGCCCCGTATTGTTCGTTGGCGTTCAAGCTTTGGACCGATCCTTTTGCCGGCAAACTGGTGTTCTTCCGCGTTTACAGCGGCTCCATCAGCAAAGGCGACACTATATATAACCCTCGCACCCGCCGCAAAGAGCGCGTGAACCGGATCATGATGATCCAAGCCGACAAACGCGAAGAGGTGGAGACGGCATACGCCGGCGACATCGCTGCACTGGTGGGCATTCGCAACATCACCACCGGCGACACGCTCTGCACGCCGGATCTCGATGTGTGCCTCGAGCCGCCGACTTTCCCGGAGCCCGTCATCTCAATGGCCATCGAGCCGGAGACCAAGGCCGATCAGGAAAAAATGTCCGAAGGCCTCCAGCGTTTGGCCGAGGAAGATCCCACTTTCCGCTGTTACACCAACGAAGAAACCGGCCAGTTGTTGATTGCCGGAATGGGTGAGCTGCACTTGGAAATTATTTGCGATCGCTTGCGCCGCGAGTTTGGCGTCACCGCCACTTCCGGTGCGCCGCAAATCGCCTATCGCGAAACCATCACCGCCGCCGCCGAGGGCGTTGGCAAATTCGTGAAACAATCCGGCGGCCGCGGCCAATACGGTCACGCCGTGATCACCCTCGAGCCCAACAAGGAAGAGGGCATTCTCATCGAGAACAAAATCGTGGGCGGCGCGATTCCCAAGGAATACATTTCCGCTGTCACCGCCGGCATTGAGGAGACCATCCGCAGCGGCGTGCTCGCCGGCTTCGAGATGATCAATCTCAAAATCCAGATCGTCGATGGTTCCTATCACGAAGTGGACTCCAACGAGTTGGCTTTCAAGATGGCCGGCATCTTTGCGCTCAAAGCCGCCGTGGCCAAAGCCAAACCCATTTTGCTCGAACCGGTGATGAAAGTGGAATGCACCACGCCCGACCAATATCAGGGCGACCTCATTGGCGATCTCAACCGTCGTCGCGGCAAGGTGCAGGGCATCGACAGCAAACCCTCCGGCACCATCATCAATGCCGAGGTGCCGTTGGCCGAGATGTTCGGTTATGCGACCGCCATCCGCTCACTCTCCAGCGGCCGTGCTTCATACAGCATGGAGCCGTTGACATTTGAACCTGTTCCGCAGAGTATCGCGGACGAAATCCTCGACAAGGCTCCCAAAAAGCCTGCCAGAGCGTAAGTATTCCTATGGCTGGAAATCAAATTAGAATCAGACTCAAAGGTTACGACCACCGCGTGCTCGACCGTTCTTCACTGGAAATTGTGGAGACCGTGAAGCGCACCGGCAGCCGCGTGGCCGGCCCCATCCCGTTGCCCACGCGCCGCGAGCGTTTCACCATGACCCGCTCTCCGCACGTGGACAAGAAGAGCCAGGAAACCTTCGAGCAACGCACCCACAAACGCCTCATCGATATTCTCTCCCCCACGCCCAACACCATCGATGAATTGAAAAAACTTAACCTCCCCGCGGGCGTGGATATTAACATCAAAATTTTCTAGCAAAATGGTCGGATTGATTGGCAAAAAAATTGGCACGACGCGCGTCTACGACGCCGACGGGAATGCCGTGTGCGTAACCGTGATTCACACCGGCGACAACCGCGTCATCCAGTGCAAGACCGCCGACGGCAAGGACGGCTATAACGCGGTGCAAATCGGTTACGACGATCAAAGCCACAAGAACCGCGTCACCCAACCGCTGCAGGGCCACTTCAAAAAACACAACGCCGAAGCCACCAAATGGGTGAAGGAATTTCGCGACTTCACCCTCGATGTGCAGCCGGGCGATACCGTGCCGGTCAC
>DQLO01000382.1 GCA_015660155.1 Verrucomicrobiota bacterium | reverse complement strand
CACCACCTTGTCGCGGCGGCCGGCGAGGAGATCGTCGAGGTATTCGCCCGCGCGATGAAATTTTTGGGTGCCCAGCACGAGATCCACGTCGGGCAGTTGATCGATCAATTCCTGCCCACGGCTTTGCGCCATGCAGCCCATAAAGCCGAGGACCGCATCGGGATTGTGTTTGCGCGTTTGGCCGATGAGCGTTTGCATTTTGTTGATCGCCTTTTGCTCGGCGGAATCGCGCACGCTGCAGGTGTTCAGCAAAATGACATCGGCGCCCGCCTCTTCCGGCGCGACGGCATAACCCTTGGCCACGAGCTGCGCGGCGACCGCCTCGCTGTCGCGCTCGTTCATTTGGCACCCATAAGTTTTGATGTAAACACTCGGCATTTCCGGACGGCGGACGGTACGCTAGCGGCGCAGGATTGGAAAGAGCAAACACACCCTGTTTCCCGTTGCCACCGCCACAAGCCTCTGCTACAAACCCGCAACGTTTCGTCGATGCGCTATGGCCGACCCCGAATCCTCTCAACAACGCCGCCGCGATTATTGGCGGGAAAACCTCCGCATCATGGCTTGGCTCCTCGCCGTGTGGTTCCTCGTCTCCTATGGTTGCGGCATTCTTTTTGTTGATGCGCTCAACAAGATTTCACTTGGCGGATTTCAGTTCGGTTTCTGGATGGCTCAGCAAGGCTCCATCTACGTCTTCGTCGTGCTCATTTTTGTTTACGTCCGTTTGATGAACAAGCTGGACAAAAAATATGGCTTCGACAAAGAGGGCGAGCCGGAAACCGAGAAAAAGGAGGGCGCCTAAATGGATGTCAAAACGTGGACCTATCTCATCGTCGGCATCACGTTCGCGCTGTACATCGGCATCGCGATTTGGAGCCGTGCAAAATCCACCAGTGAATTTTACGTGGCCGGCGGCGGCGTGAGCCCCCTCGCCAACGGCATGGCCACCGCGGCCGATTGGATGAGCGCGGCGTCTTTTTTATCGATGGCCGGCCTCATCGCCTTCTCCGGCTACGGCGGCTCGGTGTTTCTCATGGGTTGGACCGGCGGCTATGTTTTGCTCGCGCTGTTGCTCGCGCCTTACCTTCGCAAGTACGGAAAATTCACTGTGCCCGAATTCATCGGCGAACGATTCTACTCCAAAACCGCCCGCGTGGTAGCCGTCGTTTGCCTCATTCTCGTTTCAGTCACGTACGTCATCGGCCAAATGAAAGGCGTCGGCGTTGTCTTCTCGCGCTTTCTCGAAACCGACTACAACACCGGCCTCTTCATCGGCATGGGCATCGTTTTTTTCTACGCCGTGCTCGGTGGCATGAAAGGCATCACCTACACCCAAATCGTCCAGTACGTCGTTTTGATTTTCGCCTACACCGTCCCCGCCATTTTCATCTCACTGCAACTCACCGGCAACCCCATCCCCCAACTCGGCCTCGGCGGCGATGTCGATGGCACTCCACTCCTGGCCAAGCTCGACACCGTCATCCAAGACCTCGGCTTCAACCAATTCACCACCGACGTGATGGGCAGCAAACTGAACATGTTTATGTACACCCTCTCGCTGATGATCGGCACGGCCGGTTTGCCGCACGTCATCATCCGATTTTTCACCGTGCCCAAAGTCAAAGACGCCCGCCTCTCCGCCGGTTACGCGCTCATCTTCATCGCCATCCTTTACACCACCGCCCCGGCCGTCGCCGCCATGGCACGCCTCAACCTCACCCAAACAATCCAAACCGGAAAAGTCGGCACGCTCGAAGGCAATCTCGAATACGCGAAACGCCCCGACTGGTTTAAGAATTGGGAAAAAACCGGCCTGCTGAAATACCACGATTGGAATGGAGACGGCCGCATTCAATATTACAACGACGGCGGCTTGGGTGATTCCAAGTTTGCTCTCTCCACCGCCACCGCCCAACTCACCGCCGCCGAGAAATCGAAGACCGAAGGCGACACAGATGCCCCGGCCGCCATCGCCGCCGCGCAGAAATCCATCGCCGCCGCCAAAACCAAAATTGCCTCAGCTAAAACCAAACACGCCGCCACCGCCTTTGCCAAACACGGCTGGCAAGGAAACGAAATGGTCAAGGTCGACAAAGACATCATCGTGCTTGCCAACCCCGAGATTGCAAATCTCCCCGGCTGGGTGATTGCCCTCGTGGTCGCCGGTGGATTGGCCGCCGCGCTTTCCACCGCCGCCGGCCTGTTGCTCGCCATCGCCTCCGCCATCTCTCACGATTTGCTAAAAGGAATCATGCGGCCGAACATCACCGAAAAAGAAGAACTCAAAGCCAGCCGCATCGCCATGATAGGCGCGATTTTAATGGCCGGCTATTTTGGCCTCAACCCGCCAGACTTCGCCGCCGGCACCGTGGCCATCGCCTTCGGCCTTGCCGCCTCATCCATTTTTCCCGTGCTGATGATGGGCATCTTTTCCAAACGCATGAACCGCCAAGGCGCAATCGCCGGAATGATTGCCGGCATCGGCGTCACGTTGCTGTACGTTTTCCAGCACAAAGGAATCATGTTCATCCCCGGCACCACGTTCTTGGGCGACATGAACGAAAATTGGTTCTTCGGCATCACCCCCAACGCCTTCGGCGCGGTAGGCGCGGCGGTGAACTTCGCCGTCGCCTTTGCCGTTTCAAAAAACACGCCAGCCCCGCCCGAAGAAGTGCAAGAATTGGTCGAACGAATCCGCACTCCGGGCGATTAAACTTTCGTCCCACCCAACACCTCGGCAATCGACTCGCGCAACGCGCGCACCATTTTGCGCAACTGCGCCGGCGTGGTGCAATACGGTGGCAACAAGGGAATCACATTTCCAATCGACCGCGTGAGCACCCCGCGCCGCGCCATTGCCTCGCACACGCGAATGCCCGCGCGTGCCTTCAGCGGAAACGCCGCACGCGTCCGCCAGTCTACCACCAACTCCACGCCCGCCACCAACCCTTCCTGCCGCACATCCCCCACGCACGCCAACGGCCACAGCGTTTGCAATTCATCTCGCAATAATTTTTCCAGCGCGCGCCGTTTCTTTTTAGATTCCGCTCCGTGCAAAATATCCAAACTCGCCATCGCCGCCGCCGCCCCAAGTTGATTACCCGTGTAACTATGCCCGTGAAAAAATGTTTTGAAATCCTCGTACTCGCCGAGGAACGCATCGAACACGGCTTGCGTCGTCAACGTCGCCGCCATCGGCAAATAACCGCCCGTCAATCCTTTCGCGACACACAAAAAATCCGGCGTCACCTTTTCTTTGTGGCACGCGAACATCGCTCCTGTGCGCCCAAACCCCGTCATCACCTCATCCGCAATCAACTGCGCCCCGCTCGCGCGCACCGCCTCCGCCACGCGCTTCAGCCATCCCTCCGGATGCGCGATCATCCCCGCTGCGCCTTGCACGCGCGGCTCCACAACAAAGGCCGCATACTTTCGCCGCTTCAATTTCGCCTCCACTTTGCCCACGCATTCCCAGTTGCACTTGCGAGTCACCCGCGCATCCGCCCGTCCCGGTTTGGCTCGGTTAAAGGGGCACCGATAACAATACGGCGACATCACTTGATCACTTTTGAAAAGCAAATCCCCGTACGCTTTATGAAATAAATCAATGTGCCCCACGCTCACCGCCCCCACCGTGTCGCCGTGATACGCGCCTTGCAGCGAAAGAAACTTCGGCGCACGCGCGCGGCCCGTTCGTCGCGTAAATTCGTGAGACATTTTCAAAGCCACCTCCAACGCCGTGGAACCATCGTCCGAGAAAAAAACTTTTTTGAGTGAACCCTTTGCGGATTTCACCAATCGCTCCGCCAACAACGCCGCCGGTTCATTGGCGAATCCCAGCGCCGAAGTATGCGCCACTTTTTTCAATTGCCGCTGCAATGCCGCGTTGAGCTTGGGATGATTGTGCCCGTGCAGATTTGTCCAAATGCTGGAATTCGCATCAAGAAATTTTTT
>DQLO01000192.1 GCA_015660155.1 Verrucomicrobiota bacterium | reverse complement strand
GAGAAGCAGAATGGTGAAGCCAATGACGATGGCCGGGATGCCCAGCTTCAGCCACACAGGCGAATCCTCGTCGCGTACCACTTCCATCGCAAACCAATATCCCCCCGCGCCGTACACTAAGACCAAACCGAGAATGACCATCACTTGGCCCACGCTAGTGGCGGCGGTTTCCTTGTTCTCAGGTTCACTCATCGGAACCAAGTTGCCACGATGGACGTATGGGCACAATTTTTTTCAACCAAAAACCAATCGACAGTCTGCGGAAGCCTGCCACAATGAGCGCATGTCCAAAATTCATAGAAGAAAATTTGTTGCCCAAACCGTCGCCGCAGTGGTGTTTCCCGCGGTGCTCACCCAGAAGGGCCTTGCTGCCAAGGCGCCGGCCAGTGAACGGGTGCGGGTGGGCATGGTCGGCGCGGCGGGGCGTGCGGGGTCTTTGAACCGCATTTTTGCCGCAAACAAGAATGTGGAGATTGTGGGCATCGCGGAGATTGATCCGCGGCGACTGCCGGCAACGCTGGAGCGCGTCACAAAAACGCAGGGGCACAAGCCGAAGACGTTTACTGATTTTCGCAAGCTCGTGGAGGACCCGACGATTGACGCACTGTGCGTCGGCACGCCGGATCATTGGCACGCGATTCCCACCATCATGGGTTGCCTTGCTGGCAAGGATGTATATGTGGAGAAACCCGACGGGCATAACATCGTGGAGGGCCAGCGGATGGTCATGGCCATGCGCAAGCACAAGCGCATCGTACAGATGGGCTCGCAACATCGCAGCACGGAGCGCATGCAGACGGCACTGGCATACATCCGCGAGGGGCACCTCGGCAAATGCCTCGTGGCCAAGGCATGGGAAAGCACAAAGCAGGGCAACATCGGCCGCCCGCCCGACGGCGTTGCGCCGAAGGAGGTGGACTACGACATGTGGCTTGGCTCGGCACCTAAGCGCCCCTTTAACCCCAAGCGTTTCCACGGGAGTTGGCGGTGGTTTTACGACTACGGTGCGGGGGACCTTGGTAACGATGGCGTGCATCGGCTGGACATGGCCTTCGCCGCGCTGAGCGCTGCGGTGGAGACGGAGGGCAAGAAGCCGCTGCGCATGCCGCGTAAGATTAGCGGCACCGGCGGCAAATGGTATTTCGATGACGCGCAGGAATGGCCTGACACGATGCAGGTGACTTACGAATACCCCGGCACGCCGCCACGGATTCTCACTTATGAGATGCGCATCTGGTCGCCATATCCTTACCTCGGCGAAGCGGAAGGCTCGGCAGTGTTTGGCGACCAAGGCTACATCATCCTCGGCAACAACGGTTGGCGTGCCTACACACGCGGCGGCAAGTTGGTGAAGGAGCACGGTGGCGGCAGTGACGCCACGCCGCATGTGCAGGATTTCATCGACTGCATTAAAACGCGAAAGCGCCCGTGGTGTGATTTGGAAACCGTCGGCCATCCTGCGAGCGTTCTCTGCCACGCTGGCAACATCGCCACTCGCCTCGGTCGTACGATTACATTTGATGCAAAGACAGAAACCTTCGTGAACGACAAGGAAGCCAACGCCATGCGCGGCCGTCCCGAGTGGCGCAAACCGTGGGTATTGCCAGAAGTTTAAGGATTTAAAAACACAAACCCCCAAGCCCGAAGACTTGAGGGTTGTTTGATGGTGAAATATTTTATTACCACCCGTGCGGGGCAATCGCTTCCTTCGTCCCGGGGATGGCTTCCTTGGGTGGGGTATGTTTGCCGGTCTCCCAGTTTTGGTCTTTGGGGAAGAGGTTTTGTTTGGAGTTCATGGCCTGATCCCAAGTGATTTGGCGGCCGGTGTAGCCGGACATGCGGCCCATGAGCGCCATGCCGGTGGCATTGCACATACGCGCGCCGTTGTTGATGGGCTTGCCATCGCGAATGCTGGCGAAGAGTTCGTCGTGCTCGATCTGGTACATATTGCCGCCCGGGCCGGTGTAGCGCCAGAGATCGCCTTGGGGGTTGTAGGTCCACTTGTCGGTCTTGCCCTTAATTGCGTCCTTGCCGGTGATGATGAGGCCGCCCCCGATTTGCGCGCGGCCCTTGGTGCCGAGGATGTAGTCGTTGGTCTCGCCGTGGCAACCGGGGATTTGTCGTTGGCCGAGATGCCCACGCGCGCCGCCTTCGAATAGATAATTGACCTCGATGTGATCCCAAATATTGCCGGAATTATTCGGGCGCTGACGGCCGCCCACGGCCACGCAGCTGTGCGGCGGTTTGTCACCAAACACCCACGAAATTTTATCCACGCTGTGCACCGCTTGTTCCACGAGGCCATCGCCGCCGCACCATGCGAAGTTGTACCAATTGCGCACCTGCCACTCGACGTCGCTCCACTCGGCCTTGCGGCTGCTATCCGGCGGCATCGGCTTCACGGGGCCGGTGTAATAAGTGGCGTACATCGACTGCACATCGCCAATGGCGCCATCGGCGATGCGTTTGAAAAACTCGCGCCGTGCCGGCTCGTAGCGCCAGCAAAAGCCCGCCACCACGGCGAGGCCTTTTTTCTCCGCGAGCTTGTAGCTCTCCATCACTGATCGTAGCCCGGGCGCATCCGTGGCCATCGGTTTCTCGAGGAAAATATGTTTGCCCGCCTCAACCGCCGCCTTGAAGTGCAAGGGACGGAAGCCTGGAGGCGTGGTGAGGATCACGAGGTCCACGCCGCTTTCCAAAACTTTTTGGTACGCATCGAGCCCCACAAATTTGCGTTTCTCATCAATGTTCACCTGCCCGGGCCGGCGGCCTTGGATCGACTTGAGGCTGCGATCGAGTTTATCGCGAAACACCTCGCCCATGGCGTAGAGTTCGCAATTGCTATCGGCTGTGAGCGCCTGATTGATTGCGCCCGAGCCGCGCCCGCCACAGCCGATGAAGCCGATCTTTAGCTTCCG
>DQLO01000076.1 GCA_015660155.1 Verrucomicrobiota bacterium | reverse complement strand
GCGCTGGACGAAGCTAAATGTGTAATCGGAATAACTTCCCTTCCAAAATCTGTTTTAATCGGCAACATCCCACAGGAATATTCGCATGAGCAATCAAAATTCTTCAGAAGAAAATCGCGGGCAATGGGGATCTAAGCTCGGCTTCATCATGGCCGCCGCCGGCTCGGCCGTGGGCCTCGGCAACATCTGGCGCTTCCCGTACATGACCGGCGAAAACGGCGGCGCAGCATTCGTCGTAGTTTATCTCGCCTGCGTCGTGTTCATCGGCTTGCCTTTGCTTTATGTGGAATTGGCCTTGGGCCGGGCTAGCGGACGTAACCCCGTCGGAGCTTTCCGTGAAACCGGCGGTGGAATGCCCTTCATTTTTACGGGCGTTCTTTGTTTGTCAGCGTGTTTTTTCGTGCTCACCTATTATGGTGTCATTGCCGGTTGGACGATCAGCTATGCGATCAGCCAAATCTCGCAAACCACATTGGTCTTCGAGGAGTACACGGCGGATCCGGTTTATGTGCTGCCGGTCTTCGCGTTGTTTATTGCTCTCACCGTTATTATTGTCCGGGCGGGCGTGGAAAAGGGAATCGAAAAATGGTCCAAGATTCTTATGCCGTTATTGTTTGTGCTAATGTTGGTCATCATCATCCGCGGCGTCACCTTGCCTGGCGCGGGCGCGGGGCTCACCTATTATCTCAAACCTGACTTTAGCAAAATCGATGGCACCGTAGTGCTGAAGGCGTTGGGTCAGGCGTTCTTTTCGCTCAGCGTGGGTTGGGGTTTGATGATTACTTACGGTTCATATATGTCCAAAAAACAGAATATTGTTTCCAACGGTTTATGGGTCGCCTTCGCGGATACATCGGTGGCGCTGTTGGCTGGCCTAATGATTTTTCCCGCTGTATTTGCCATGGGTCACGACCCCAGTTCCGGTTCGGGTTTGGCTTTTACTACGTTGCCGGCCGTGTTTGCTGCAATGCCAGCGGGCTGGATCGTGGGCACGATTTTCTTTTTGTTGCTCACGGTGGCCGCAGTTACCTCGTCCATCTCGATGCTGGAAGTGCCGGTGTCTTATTTTGTGGATGAAAAGAAAGCCCGCCGATCAACCTGCGCGGTCATTATTGGAGTGGTCGCATTTTTGGTTGGAATCCCTTCAGCCTTGTCCAATGGCGGCAACGAGTGGCTCTCCAATATTGAGATGTTCGGCCAAACAGGATTCTTTTCCATTCTCGATCAAGTGTTTGGCACTTTGGCGCTCATCATTATTTCACTGATGCTCAGCATTTATGTCGGTTGGGTATGGAAACCCAAGCGGGCCATCGAAGAAATTGAACAAGGCTGCCCTTGGTTCACCAAACCGTTAGTTGTCGGCATCACCCCTGCAGCGGTGTGGGCTTTCTTCATTCGTTTCGTCTGCCCGGTGGTCATCCTGTTGGTGCTGCTCAACACCTTGGGCGTGAAAATCCCCGGCTTGAGCTAAACGCCGAATGCCTCTTTCAGATTCGCCAAGCTCTGAGTCGCAATGACTTCCGGGCCTTCCTCGAAGTCGAACACCTCCACCGATACCACGCCGTCGTAACCCACGTCGCGCAGGGCCTCGCCAATTGGCACAAAATCAACCTCGCCGAAGCCGGGGCCTTTTAGGTTTTCGTCGTTGGCGTGGTAATAGGCAAACTCGCCTTTGCTCTCGCGGATGATTTCCGGAATTGGTTTTCCCATCGAGCACATCGCTTTGGTATCGAGAATGATTTTGAAATTCGGATTATCGAACTGCTGTGTGAACTTGATGGCCTCGGTGTGCGTGTTCACAAAATTTGTCTCACTCGGCGCCAGCGGCTCGAAGCAAATCGTCACGCCGCGTTCGGCGGCGTGCGCCACGCTGTCCTTGAAAACTTCCGTGGCCCATTCCCACGCTTGCTCGTAGCTCACGCCGTCCATCAAGTTGCGCTGATACGGCGAGCCGACGATGATTGATTCGCCGCCAAAATCCGCGCAGCAATCCACAAGCTCCACAAAATACTTCGCCGTCTTTTCGCGGATGCTCGCGTCGGTATGCGTCATGTGCATCCCCTCGGCTTTCACGAGCACCCAGTGGATGCCGGAAATCTCAATGCCGGTCTTGGCCGCGAGGTCCTTCACGCGCTGTCGCTCGGCGGCGGAGATGTCGGTCACGTAATTGGAAATCGTAAACGGCGCAATCTCAAGGCAGTCGTAGCCGGTCTTGGCCGCATACGCCATCGTGTCCTCCATTGTCCACCCTTCAAAAATCTCATTGCAGATGCCGAATTTCATTGGCGCAATCACGCCGGTTGGGCAAAGCTTTGTCCAGCAATTTCACAATGGATGGTCACCGATTATTTTACACGAACCCCGTCAACGACGCCGAGCTGCTCGCCGTGATGCTGGAAAAACACGGCATCATCGCCCAAGAAAAAGTCATCGAACCGATGCCCGAAGGCGAAGATGAATTCAGCCGCCCCGTGGAAGTGTGGGTGCCCGAAGCGGATTACGACCGCGCGTATCAGCTGTTCTTTGGCGATAGCGAAGACGAGCTTTAAGCTAAAATGGCTTTTACTGGGTGCGCCTCTTCCACTCCGGTCAGGCGTTGATCCAAGCCTTGGAAGGGGAAGGTGAAACGGGAATTGTCGATGCCCATGCAGTGTAGAATGGTGGCGTTGATTTCGTTGAGGTGCACGGGGTCGCGGGTGATGTTGTAGCTGAAATCGTCGGTGGCGCCGTGGGTGATGCCGGGTTGGATTCCGCCGCCGGCCATCCACATGCAGAAGTTTCGCGGGTGATGGTCGCGCCCATAATTTTCGCGCGTGAGTTTGCCTTGGCAATAAACCGTGCGGCCGAACTCACCGCCGAAAACGATGAGCGTGTCATCGAGCATACCGCGTTGCTTGAGATCTTTGACGAGGGCCGCGGTCGGTTGGTCGACGTCCATGCATTGGTTTTTGATGTCCGCGGGCAACGAGCCGTGTTGATCCCAGCCGCGATGGAGAATTTGCACAGTTCGCACGCCGCGCTCGATGAGCCGCCGCGTGAGGAGTGCCGCATGCGCGAAGGTGCCGGGCTTTTGAGCGTTGAGGCCGTACATCTCAAGGGTGGCTTTGGATTCTTTGCCGAGGTCGGTGAGTTCGGGCACGCTGGTTTGCATGCGGAAGGCCATTTCGTATTGGGCGATGCGCGTTTGCGTTTCCGGATCGCCAAAGCGCTCGAAGGTTTTTTGGTTTAACTTGCCGAGCGCGTTGAGCATGGCGCGCCGGTCGCCGGGCACCACGCCGGGAGGGTTCTTCACGTACAAGACCGGATCCCCGCTGCTGCGCAGTTTCACGCCGTCGAATTTGGACGGCAAAAATCCGCTGGTCCACATGCGCGTGAACAGCGCCTGGCTCGGTTTTTTAACCGTGGGGGTGAACACCGCAAACGCCGGCAGATTTTGGCTTTCGCTGCCGAGGCCGTAGCTGAGCCACGAGCCGAGGCTGGGTTTGCCGGGCACCTCGCTGCCGGTCATCACGAAGGTGCACGCGGGGTCGTGGTTGATGGCCTCGGTGTGCACGGAGCGAATCATCGTGATGTCGTCGGCGATGCCTTTCATGTGCGGCACCAGTTCGCTCATTTCGATGCCCGAGGTGCCGCAGCGTTCAAAGGCAAATTTGCTCGGCGCCACGGGAAACCGTTTCTGGCCACTGGTCATCGTGGTGATGCGTTGGCCGTTGCGGATGGAGTCGGGCAATTCCTGATCGAAAAAATCCGTGAGCCGCGGTTTGTAATCGAAGAGATCAATCTGCGAGGGCGCGCCGTTCATGTGCAGATAAATGAGATTCTTCGCCTTGGGCGCAAAATGCGGCAGTCCGGGCAGGGCGGGGTGCATCTCGGTCACGGTGGCGGGCTTGGCGGCAAAGGCACGTTGCGCAAGGAGTTGGGCCAGCGCAATGCTGCCCATCTTCAGACCGGCGCCTTGGAAAAATTGGCGGCGGTTTTGGTGTTGATGATATTCGTGCGCGGGATTCATGGGTCAGTTTTTGTTTATCACTTCGTCGAGATTCAACAGCAGATTGGCCACGAGCGTCCACGCCGCGAGCTCAACGGGCTTGAGCTTCGGGTCGGCTTTGCTTTCGCCGAAGGCGATGAGTTTCTTGGCGGCGGCTTCGTCTTTGGCAAAACGGGCGCGATGGCCCGCGCGCACCTTCGCGATAATCTCGGTCTCGGCTGCATCCGGTTGGCGCGCGGTCACCTTCCGCCAAGCCCATCGAATGCGCGCGGCATCATCCGCGCCGCCGCCATTGAGAATTCGCTGGGCCAAATTGCGCGCGGCCTCGACGTGTTGCACGTCGTTCATCAG
>DQLO01000211.1 GCA_015660155.1 Verrucomicrobiota bacterium | reverse complement strand
GTTTTTCGGCCAGCAAATCTTTGCCGGAGGCGAGCACGTCGCAGTAAAGTTGCTCGTGCAAATGATGCGGCACGGCGACGTAAACCACATCGACATTTTCGCTGGCGAGCAACTCGGCGTGGTCGCGCGTGCGGAGCTGCACGGTGGGCACTTGGGCGAACCACTCGAGCAAGTCCTCACGGAGATCGCACACAGCGGTGAGCTCGGCGCGCACGGGAAAATTCTGCAGCGCAAACCACCGCCCGAAGCAGGAAGCCGCCTCGCGTCCCATGAGGCCACCGCCGATAATACCAACTCGCATGGGCGGAATTTACGATTTGCGAATGGCGCTTGGCGATTTTATTCGGCAATCGGCTTCAGCGCGGCGGTGGCGACGTGGGCGGTGATGCCGGTTTCGCTTTTGACGACGCAGTAGCTGCCGTTTTTGCGGATGAGTTTTACGCGTGTGCCGGGTTTGAACTTGCCTTCCGGCAGGCGGGCCTGTTGCGGGCCGCCGAGGTAATAATGCACGCCGCCAAGGCCGGCGATGGTGTGGGTGAAGGGGCCGTTGAATTTTGCGCCTTTATTTAAAGGCCCGATGCGCCGCTTGTAAACGGCCTCCATGACGAGCGTTTTCTTTTTGCCCTGCACGTCGAACATCCTTAAAATTTTCGTGTTGGCGTCCTTGATTTCGGTGACCATTTTGATCGTCACATTGCGTTTTTGCATGGGGTCGTAGCTGGTGCCAATCATGATGTTCACCTTGCCGTTTTTTTCACAGTATCCCTTGGAGAGCAACATGACGCTGGCAAACGAATCGACCCACATGCCGGTGTATTGTTTTTTGTGGGCCTCGTAGCCAAGCACTGAGTGGCCGTGAAAGGGGGTGCCCATGAATTTGCCAGTCAGGTTGGAAACGAGCCAGAATCCGCCGTCGAGCAGCGTGGCGGTTTCAACATACCTGCCCTCCAGCACTTCGCCGGTAATCAAGAACATCTTGGATTTCACATCCCAAGTGCCGGCCAACATTTTTAAATGCGCGTGATGTTCGCCCGGTTTTTCCATCTCGGGAGGTGCGTCCTGAGCAAAAAGAACGGGCGCGGCCAGTAAGGCCACGCATACGGGGAGTGTTGACATGCCGCGAAGCTACTGTCCCGATCGGTCGCGCGCAAGCTCAGTGCGGCGGCGTTATTGTGGCAGGAAACGAATCGAAAAAGGGTAGACCGCCAGCTCGCCTTTGGTGGCTTGATAGGTGGCGCGCAGGATGAGGATGAGGTTCAGGTACGTCCAAGCGCGCAGGCCGATGTGGCCGAGCGTGGTCACGGGGCCGAGGGGGATTTGAGTGAGGATGAACAGCGCCAAAAAATAAAGCGTCATGGAAATCTGAAAATTCAGCGCCGCGCGTCCGTGGCGATCCACACTTCGCGAAGCTTCCTTGCGGATGAACCAAACAATGAGCGGCCCCAGAACGTTCGCTAACGGGATGCCCACCACCAGCACCAACGGCGACAGATGGCACAGCACCTCACCTGTTCGCCCTTGCTGTTCCGTTTGCTGTTCCGTTTGCTCCACCGCGCAGATGTAGCCGCGCGCGGTGCCTAAGGCAAGCGCAACCGCTGCCGGTGGGCAACCGAGCATTGACTTTTCCGATAAAAAGCGTATTAGAAACCCAAGGAGGGTTGATATGAATAAAATTAGCAAATACCTAGTGGTGGGGTTGGCGGCAATATTTCTGCTGACGGAAAAAGCAAATGCAAATCCGGCGGGTTCCGGCAAGTCCGTGCCCGCGATTGTGGCCGACGTGCTGATCTGTCGGCCGCTCGGCCTGTGCGCGTTGGTGGCGGGCAGCGCGTTTTACGTGGTGTCGCTGCCGTTCACCATTCCCGCAGGCGGGCAGGAGGAAGCCAAGCGCAACCTCGTGATGTACCCGTACCATTACACGTTCACCCGGCAGTTGGGTGAGTTCCAAGATGAAGATTTGTAAACTATTAATACTAACCACCGGCCTCGCCGGAATGGCCGTGGCGCAGGATGATCCTCCTGCGCCCGCGCCATTTGGGCCTGTCACATTGCCGGACACCAGCGCGCTGTATCAACAGCTGCTCAAACCCAACGTCGAGGGCATCGGCAAGTTTTATTTGGGTCGGCAGATTTCTCATGTGATGGGGCATCAAGCCGCGCGCTGGCTCGAGCGCCCCGAGCGCGAGCGCGAGGAACACACCGCCGAGATGATCCGCAGCCTCAAGCTGCAGCCCGGCGATCAAGTGGCCGACATCGGCGTGGGCACCGGCTACATCGCCCGCCACATGGCCAAGGTCATTGGTAAAAAAGGCACCGTGCACGGCGTGGATATCCAACCCGAGATGCTCGCGCTGCTCGCCAAGAAAATGAAAGCCGCCGGCATCACGAATGTGAAAGGCGTGCTCGGCACCATCAGCGATCCCAAGCTGCCGCCGAATTCGATGGACCTCGTTATCATGGTCGATGTGTACCACGAATTTTCCCATCCCTACGAAATGATGGCCAGCATCGTGAAGGGCCTCAAAGTGGGCGGCCGCATCGCCTTCGTCGAATACCGCGGCGAAGATTCCAAAGTCCCCATCAAACGCCTTCACAAAATGACCGAAGCCCAAGTCAAAAAAGAAGCCACCCTCTTCCCGCTCAAACACGTCGAGACCTACAAAAAACTCCCGTGGCAACACGTCGTATTTTTTGAAAAAGTGAGACACTGATTTCACAGATTTTCACGGATTCAAAACCATCGGTGTAAATCCGTGTCAAAAAAATGACCCCCGAACGCCAAGCTCATTTCCGCGAACGCCTGATCGCGTTGGAAACAGAAATCCAAGCCGACCTTGTCGCCAGCAAAGACGCCTCCGGCGTGGTGAAGCTGGACACCGCCATCGGTCGCCTCTCGCGGATGGACGCCATGCAGAACCAGCAAATGGCCCTCGAGCTGCGTCGTCGTCAGGAGCAACAACTTCAACGCATCACCAACGCCCTCAAGCGCATCACCCAAAACCGTTACGGTCTATGCGGCCGCTGCAAACAACCCATTGCCGAGGAACGCCTCGAAATTTCTCCCGATGCGGTCATGTGCGTGAAGTGCGCCTAGATTTCTACAAAGGAGTTTGTAGTGCAGTTTTGGAATTGAGTGGTTAAGATTCAGACATGCAACGCAAGATTCAGTTTTCTCTGGGATCATTGTTGCTCGCAAGTGCGGCACTGTGCGCGGATGGATGGAACCAATTCCGCGGGCCCGACGGCTCCGGCATCGCACCGGACAGTCGCCCTCCCATCAAGATTGATGCCGCCAAGCCCACGTGGAAAATCGCCCTTCCGCCGGGCCATTCCGCGCCGGTGCTTTCGGCCCGGCGAATCTTCATTACCGGTTTGGAGCAGGGCCGTCTGGTCACGTTGGCATTTGACAAGGCCACCGGCAAACCCGCATGGCGGCGGACAGCTCCCATGGCGGTCATCGAGCGTGTGCACACGGCCAACAGTCCCGCTGCGCCATCGGCCTTGGTGGACAGGGATCGGGTGTTTGTCTGGTTCGGCTCATTCGGGCTGTTGTGCTATGACCACGATGGCAGGGAGTTGTGGCGCAAACCCGTCCCCACGCCGCGCACGCTTTACGGCACCTCCACCTCGCCCATCGCGCACGGGGACAAGTTGATTCTCGTGCTGGACAACGACACCAATCTGCCGCGCAGTCGGTTGAGCCAGTCGAAAATCATCGCGCTGCACAAGGCCACGGGCAAGCTCGCGTGGGAAACACCGCGGCCGTTTCATCGCAGCGGTTGGTCCACGCCCACGGTTTGGCGCCACGGGGACACGGAGGAACTGGTGGTGTTGGGCAACGGCCGTTTGTGCGGGTACGATTTGTCAACCGGACAGGAGCGATGGTTTGTGAAGGGATTTTCGCGCGAGACTATTTCCTCACCGGTGACGGGCAATGGCATGGTGTTTGCCTCCGCCTCAAAACGCGGCGGTGGCGGCAATGCAAAAGTGGACCCGGAGCCGTTCTGGAAATCGGTGATTCACTTCGACCAGAACCGCGACGGCAAACTGCAGCGCAAGGAAATGACCGGCCACTTCACGTTTCCCTTCCGGCCCGAGCTGCCGTACGGGCATCCCGGCTACGGCATGCCGCTGCCGGCGGACAAGCAGCAGCGCGCCCGCCGGCTCGACGGCATCTTTGGCTGGATGGACAAGAACCGCGACGGCGCTTGGACCCGCGAGGAATTCAACGCCAACTTTTCTCACGGCAGCGGCAAGCCCCTGCTCGTCGCCATTCGCCCCGGCGGCCGGGGCGACATCACTGCGAGCCACGTGAAATGGGAACTCAACCGCGGCATCCCGGAAATCCCCTCGCCGGCGTTTTATCAAAACCACATTTACATGGTGCGCAGCGGCGGCCTTCTCTCAGCGGTGGATGCGCGCAACGGCAAGGTGCTCTACAGCGAACGCCTCGGTGGCCCCGGCCAATACAGCGCCTCACCGGTGATCGCCAACGGTCGGTTGTATCTGGCCTCCGAGCCGGGGCAGATAACGGTGGTGAAAACAGGCGGCAAGTTTGAGATCCTCCACCAACACAAGCTCGGTGAACCCATCCACGTGACGCCCGCGCTGGATAAAAACACAATTTACATCCGCAGCGCCCGGCATCTATGGGCGTTTCGGAACAAGAATTAAATCCGGCCGCCTCTCGCGGATGGACGCCACAGCAAAACCAGCAAATGGCTCTCAAGCTGCGCCGCCGACAGGAACAGCAACCCATCGCCGAAGACCGCCTCGAAATTTCACCCGATGTGGTGATGTGCGTGAAGTGTGCGTAAAGTTTACCCGACGGTTATCGGCGATTTCTGGATCGCGTTGCGGCCGGATTTCCCGAAAGGGCGGGGCAGGGGCTGGGCGTTCCCTTTTAAATCAATCGTGCGGCAGTAAACGTTGTACTCGCCCGGCGCCACATCCTTCAGCAGCGTGGCCCAGTGGGCGATGGTGTAGCGCAGGGGCCATTCCTTGGGTCGGCCCGCCTCAGTAAAAAACCGCACATCCGCCGGCAGCTTGCCGTCCGGCAAATCCCCGCCCCATTTTTCAGGCGGCGGCAGGATCGTGGCGTCCTGCCACGGCGCCTTGGTGAAGTAGGGATCGTCCTTGGGCCACGGCTTGTTCTTCGGTTGAATCCACACCTGCGCCTTGCTCACTCCGCCCACGCCCACCTGCGCGAGGCCCGTCACCGGGATAGGCACGCCCGCCTTTTCCTTGAGCGGTTTGTACACAAACCGGGCCATTGATTTCATCCAGCTATCAATGTCGTTGTTGCCGCCCGCGTAGGTGTCATTGGCCTGATGATTGTTGGTGATCACCACGGTCTTCAGCCACTTCACCGATTTAAATCCATAGGCATCGGGCACCAGCATCCGCACCGGCCCGCCACGCCGGCCGCTGAGCCATTGGCCGTTGAGTTTGTAGCAGAGCATCACCGGGTTATCGCCGGGCGGATCCTCCAGTATCCGGCCCACCGGCAGCGAGCTTTGGAAACGCTGTTTTGGATCTTCATTGTGGTGTCCGTAGTAAAACACACGCCGGATATTGGCCGTTGGCTTGGTCAGCCACAGCACCTCGCGCAATGGCACACCCTCCCATAAGCCCATGCCCAGCGG